>NZ_CP012099.1:302500-602500 GCF_001182785.1 Bacillus thuringiensis
ATCAGCATGCCGCGGTGAATACGTTCCCGGGCCTTGTACACACCGCCCGTCACACCACGAGAGTTTGTAACACCCGAAGTCGGTGGGGTAACCTTTATGGAGCCAGCCGCCTAAGGTGGGACAGATGATTGGGGTGAAGTCGTAACAAGGTAGCCGTATCGGAAGGTGCGGCTGGATCACCTCCTTTCTATGGAGAATTGATGAACGCTGTTCATCAATATAAGTTTCCGTGTTTCGTTTTGTTCAGTTTTGAGAGAACTATCTCTCATATATAAATGTATGTTCTTTGAAAACTAGATAACAGTGTAGCTCATATTTTTTAATTTTTAGTTTGGTTAAGTTAGAAAGGGCGCACGGTGGATGCCTTGACACTAGGAGTCGATGAAGGACGGGACTAACGCCGATATGCTTCGGGGAGCTGTAAGTAAGCTTTGATCCGAAGATTTCCGAATGGGGAAACCCACTATACGTAATGGTATGGTATCCTTACCTGAATACATAGGGTATGGAAGACAGACCCAGGGAACTGAAACATCTAAGTACCTGGAGGAAGAGAAAGCAAATGCGATTTCCTGAGTAGCGGCGAGCGAAACGGAACATAGCCCAAACCAAGAGGCTTGCCTCTTGGGGTTGTAGGACATTCTATACGGAGTTACAAAGGAACGAGGTAGACGAAGCGACCTGGAAAGGTCCGTCGTAGAGGGTAACAACCCCGTAGTCGAAACTTCGTTCTCTCTTGAATGTATCCTGAGTACGGCGGAACACGTGAAATTCCGTCGGAATCTGGGAGGACCATCTCCCAAGGCTAAATACTCCCTAGTGATCGATAGTGAACCAGTACCGTGAGGGAAAGGTGAAAAGCACCCCGGAAGGGGAGTGAAAGAGATCCTGAAACCGTGTGCCTACAAATAGTCAGAGCCCGTTAATGGGTGATGGCGTGCCTTTTGTAGAATGAACCGGCGAGTTACGATCCCGTGCAAGGTTAAGCTGAAGAGGCGGAGCCGCAGCGAAAGCGAGTCTGAATAGGGCGTTTAGTACGTGGTCGTAGACCCGAAACCAGGTGATCTACCCATGTCCAGGGTGAAGTTCAGGTAACACTGAATGGAGGCCCGAACCCACGCACGTTGAAAAGTGCGGGGATGAGGTGTGGGTAGCGGAGAAATTCCAATCGAACCTGGAGATAGCTGGTTCTCCCCGAAATAGCTTTAGGGCTAGCCTTAAGTGTAAGAGTCTTGGAGGTAGAGCACTGATTGAACTAGGGGTCCTCATCGGATTACCGAATTCAGTCAAACTCCGAATGCCAATGACTTATCCTTAGGAGTCAGACTGCGAGTGATAAGATCCGTAGTCAAGAGGGAAACAGCCCAGATCGCCAGCTAAGGTCCCAAAGTGTGTATTAAGTGGAAAAGGATGTGGAGTTGCTTAGACAACTAGGATGTTGGCTTAGAAGCAGCCACCATTTAAAGAGTGCGTAATAGCTCACTAGTCGAGTGACTCTGCGCCGAAAATGTACCGGGGCTAAATACACCACCGAAGCTGCGAATTGATACCAATGGTATCAGTGGTAGGGGAGCGTTCTAAGTGCAGTGAAGTCAGACCGGAAGGACTGGTGGAGCGCTTAGAAGTGAGAATGCCGGTATGAGTAGCGAAAGACGGGTGAGAATCCCGTCCACCGAATGCCTAAGGTTTCCTGAGGAAGGCTCGTCCGCTCAGGGTTAGTCAGGACCTAAGCCGAGGCCGACAGGCGTAGGCGATGGACAACAGGTTGATATTCCTGTACCACCTCTTTATCGTTTGAGCAATGGAGGGACGCAGAAGGATAGAAGAAGCGTGCGATTGGTTGTGCACGTCCAAGCAGTTAGGCTGATAAGTAGGCAAATCCGCTTATCGTGAAGGCTGAGCTGTGATGGGGAAGCTCCTTATGGAGCGAAGTCTTTGATTCCCCGCTGCCAAGAAAAGCTTCTAGCGAGATAAAAGGTGCCTGTACCGCAAACCGACACAGGTAGGCGAGGAGAGAATCCTAAGGTGTGCGAGAGAACTCTGGTTAAGGAACTCGGCAAAATGACCCCGTAACTTCGGGAGAAGGGGTGCTTTCTTAACGGAAAGCCGCAGTGAATAGGCCCAAGCGACTGTTTAGCAAAAACACAGCTCTCTGCGAAGCCGTAAGGCGAAGTATAGGGGGTGACACCTGCCCGGTGCTGGAAGGTTAAGGAGAGGGGTTAGCGTAAGCGAAGCTCTGAACTGAAGCCCCAGTAAACGGCGGCCGTAACTATAACGGTCCTAAGGTAGCGAAATTCCTTGTCGGGTAAGTTCCGACCCGCACGAAAGGTGTAACGATTTGGGCACTGTCTCAACCAGAGACTCGGTGAAATTATAGTACCTGTGAAGATGCAGGTTACCCGCGACAGGACGGAAAGACCCCGTGGAGCTTTACTGTAGCCTGATATTGAATTTTGGTACAGTTTGTACAGGATAGGCGGGAGCCATTGAAACCGGAGCGCTAGCTTCGGTGGAGGCGCTGGTGGGATACCGCCCTGACTGTATTGAAATTCTAACCTACGGGTCTTATCGACCCGGGAGACAGTGTCAGGTGGGCAGTTTGACTGGGGCGGTCGCCTCCTAAAGTGTAACGGAGGCGCCCAAAGGTTCCCTCAGAATGGTTGGAAATCATTCGTAGAGTGCAAAGGCATAAGGGAGCTTGACTGCGAGACCTACAAGTCGAGCAGGGACGAAAGTCGGGCTTAGTGATCCGGTGGTTCCGCATGGAAGGGCCATCGCTCAACGGATAAAAGCTACCCCGGGGATAACAGGCTTATCTCCCCCAAGAGTCCACATCGACGGGGAGGTTTGGCACCTCGATGTCGGCTCATCGCATCCTGGGGCTGTAGTCGGTCCCAAGGGTTGGGCTGTTCGCCCATTAAAGCGGTACGCGAGCTGGGTTCAGAACGTCGTGAGACAGTTCGGTCCCTATCCGTCGTGGGCGTAGGAAATTTGAGAGGAGCTGTCCTTAGTACGAGAGGACCGGGATGGACGCACCGCTGGTGTACCAGTTGTTCTGCCAAGGGCATAGCTGGGTAGCTATGTGCGGAAGGGATAAGTGCTGAAAGCATCTAAGCATGAAGCCCCCCTCAAGATGAGATTTCCCATAGCGTAAGCTAGTAAGATCCCTGAAAGATGATCAGGTTGATAGGTTCGAGGTGGAAGCATGGTGACATGTGGAGCTGACGAATACTAATAGATCGAGGACTTAACCATATAATATGTAGCAATGTTATCTAGTTTTGAAGGAATATGCCTTCATAGTTTGGTGATGATGGCAGAGAGGTCACACCCGTTCCCATACCGAACACGGAAGTTAAGCTCTCTAGCGCCGATGGTAGTTGGGACCTTGTCCCTGTGAGAGTAGGACGTCGCCAAGCAAAAACCTAAGTCGTTTCGACTTAGGTTTTTTTGTGTTTATTTTTATTTACCGAATGTTATAATCCATAAATTTAATAACGCTAAAGACGAAAAAAGAATGAAATAGAGACTGTTTAAAATAATAGCAATGATTTTTTGTGTTCCTGATTTTCCTAATGCCGCTAAAGTAATACTTAAAATAGAACACATTATTTCTATCATAAGTATATATTTTAAATAATGAGATGCTATAAATAAGTATTCAATAATTACAACAATTACTGCGATAGAAAAAATAAATAGGATAATAGCGTAGTTCTTTCTCTCACGTTTATCCTCCTTAGAAATTAAATCGTTATAATAAAAGTTCTATTGATGTGTAGAATACAAGAGTGTACATATTTTGATTTAAAACATACTGAAGTACTATATAAACGATTATAAGTAAATAGATCTCTAGAAATATATATTCTAATTCCCTTTTCTTCTTGCATATAGTTGCAATTCTTCTTTTGAATATAACTAAAACACGAACGTTATTGACTACTAATAAAAAAACATTCGATTATTTATTGACATCGTTTATGAAATATTGTTAATATAGCCATAGAAACAATAATATAAGACCTCATATAATCGCGGGGATATGGCCTGCAAGTCTCTACCTAACGACCGTTATTCGTTAGACTATGAGGGAAAGTCACTCGGTATTTTTCTATTCACAAGGGATACGTATGCCTGAGTAGAGCGCTTTCTCTCATAGTAAAAGAGAAACTGTTCTATTTCAGGCTTTTTTTATTTGAATCGGGGGGATTCTAATATGAAATCACTAGTTGGAGTCATAATGGGAAGTACGTCAGACTGGGAAACAATGAAATATGCTTGTGACATTTTAGATGAATTAAATATACCGTATGAGAAAAAGGTTGTATCCGCTCATCGGACTCCGGATTATATGTTTGAATATGCAGAGACGGCTCGTGAACGTGGATTGAAGGTTATTATTGCTGGAGCTGGTGGAGCAGCACATTTACCAGGAATGGTTGCAGCGAAGACAAATCTTCCTGTAATTGGAGTTCCAGTTCAATCAAAAGCATTAAACGGCTTAGATTCATTATTATCCATCGTCCAAATGCCAGGGGGTGTTCCAGTTGCAACTGTTGCAATTGGTAAAGCCGGTTCAACGAATGCTGGATTACTTGCTGCACAAATACTTGGATCATTCTATGATGATATACATGATGCATTAGAATTGAGACGAGAAGCGATTGAAAAAGATGTGCGTGAAGGTAGTGAGCTAGTATGACGAGAATCATTTTACCTGGAAAAACAATCGGCATTATTGGAGGCGGCCAGCTAGGAAGAATGATGGCATTGGCAGCCAAGGAGATGGGATATAAAATTGCTGTTTTAGATCCTACAAAGCATTCACCATGTGCACAAGTTGCTGATATTGAAATTGTTGCACCGTATGACGATTTAAAGGCAATTCAGCATTTAGCAGAGATAAGTGATGTTGTCACATATGAATTTGAGAATATTGATTATAGATGTTTACAATGGCTTGAAAAACATGCTTACTTGCCACAAGGTAGTCAGTTGTTAAATACAACGCAAAATCGTTTTACAGAAAAGAATGCGATTGAGAAAGCTGGGTTACCAGTAGCAACGTATAGATTAGTTCAAAATCAAGATCAGCTTACAGAAGCAATTGCTGAGTTATCATTCCCTTCCGTCTTAAAAACGACGACAGGTGGATATGATGGGAAAGGGCAAGTTGTTTTAAGAAGTGAGGCTGATGTTGAGACAGCAAGAAATCTTGTGGATAAAGCAGAGTGTATTTTAGAGAAATGGGTGCCTTTTGAAAAAGAAGTATCTGTTATTGTGATTCGTAGTGTAAGTGGTGAAACGAAAGTGTTTCCAGTAGCAGAAAATATTCATGTAAATAACATTTTACATGAATCTATCGTTCCAGCTCGCATTACAGAAGAGCTTTCTCAAAAAGCAATTGCTTATGCAAAGGTACTTGCGGATGAATTAAAACTTGTGGGAACACTAGCAGTAGAGATGTTTGCTACAACTAATGGTGAGATTTACATTAATGAATTAGCACCAAGACCTCACAATTCAGGACACTACACACAGGATGCATGTGAAACGAGTCAATTTGGTCAACATATTCGAGCAATCTGTAATTTACCTCTAGGAGAAACAAATTTGTTAAAACCAGTTGTCATGGTAAACATTTTAGGCGAACATATAGAAGGGGTCCTAAGACAAGTGAATAGACTAACCGGGTGCTATTTACACTTGTATGGAAAAGAAGAAGCAAAAGCACAGCGAAAAATGGGGCATGTTAATATTTTAAATGATAATATTGAAGTTGCTCTAGAAAAAGCGAAGAGTTTGCATATTTGGGACCATCAAGAACAACTGTTGGAGGGAAAAAGATGATTAGTCGTTATACACGCCCTGAAATGGGTGCGATTTGGACGGAAGAGAACAAATTTAAAGCGTGGTTAGAAGTTGAGATTTTAGCTTGTGAAGCATGGGCTGAGCTTGGCGACATTCCAAAAGAAGATGTTAAAAAAATTCGTGAACATGCATCATTTGATATTGATCGTATTTATGAAATTGAAAAAGAAACACGTCATGACGTAGTTGCATTCACTCGTGCTGTATCAGAAACGCCGACATTAGGCGAAGAACGTAAATGGGTTCATTACGGTTTAACATCTACAGACGTAGTAGATACAGCATTATCTTACATCTTAAAACAAGCGAATGAAATCATATTAAAAGACTTAGAGAACTTTGTAAGCATTTTAGCTAACAAAGCGAAAGAGCATAAATACACAATCATGATGGGAAGAACACACGGTGTTCATGCAGAACCAACGACATTTGGTTTAAAACTTGGTCTTTGGTATGAAGAGATGAAACGTAACGTAGAGCGTTTCAAACAAGCTGCTGATACAGTTCGTGTTGGTAAACTATCTGGTGCAGTTGGTACATATGCAAATATCGATCCATTCGTAGAAAAATATGTTTGTGAAAACTTAGGATTAGAAGCAGCACCAATTTCAACACAAACATTGCAACGTGATCGTCACGCACACTACATGTCGACACTTGCATTAATCGCAACATCTATCGAAAAGATGGCAGTTGAGATTCGTGGTTTACAAAAGAGTGAAACACGTGAAGTTGAAGAGGCTTTCGCAAAAGGTCAAAAAGGTTCTTCTGCAATGCCGCATAAACGTAATCCAATTGGTTCTGAAAATATGACTGGTTTAGCTCGTGTTATCCGCGGTTATATGATGACAGCTTATGAGAATGTTCCATTATGGCATGAGCGTGACATTTCTCACTCTTCAGCAGAACGTGTAATTTTACCAGATGCTACAATCGCATTAAATTACATGTTAAATCGCTTTGGTAATATCGTTAAAAACTTAACTGTATACCCAGAGAATATGAAACGCAATATGACAAGAACATACGGCTTAATTTATTCTCAGCGCGTAATGCTTACACTAATCGACAAAGGTATGGTACGTGAAGAAGCTTATGATATCGTACAGCCTAAAGCGATGGAAGCTTGGGAAACACAAGTACAATTTAAAGAGCTTGTTGAAGCTGATGAGCGTATTACAAGTAAGTTAACACAAGAAGAAATTAATGAATGCTTCAACTATGAGCATCATATGCAACATGTTGATACAATCTTTGAACGCCTTGGATTAAACGAAGCGTAAAATTTCATATGGCACAGAATAGAGTCATTCTGTGCCATTCTTTATAAAAACATTATTCACATTTTTCAAACTACAGGGGGCTTGCGAAATGCAAAAGCTAGAATTGCTGTATGAAGGTAAGGCAAAAAGAATTTATCGTACAGAATCAGCAGATATGGTTTGGGTAGAGTACAAAGATAGTGCGACTGCTTTCAATGGGGAGAAAAAAGAGACGATTACAGGAAAAGGTCGTTTGAACAATGAGATTACAACTTTATTGTTCAGAAAGTTACAAGAAGTAGGAATTAAAACACATTTTGTTGAGAAGTTATCTGAAACAGAACAACTTGTTAAAAAAGTGAGTATTATTCCTTTAGAAGTTGTCACAAGAAATGTAATTGCAGGAAGTCTTTCAAAACGATTAGGAATGGAAGAGGGAACTGTACTTGCAGAACCAATCGTAGAATTTTACTTCAAAGATGATGATTTAGGAGATCCACTTGTAACGGAAGATCATATTCGTGTATTAAACGTTGCATCGCCAGAGCAAGTAAGTGTATTACGAAATATGGCTCTACAAATCAATCAAGTGTTGATTGATCATTTCGCAAGCTGTCGCGTAAGATTAGTAGATTTCAAATTAGAGTTTGGTGTAACGGAAGAAGGAGAAATCATTTTAGCGGATGAAATTTCACCAGATACTTGTCGTTTATGGGATGAAACGAGCAATGAAAAGTTTGATAAAGACGTATTCCGTCGCGATCTTGGAAATTTAACAGATGCTTATGAAGAGATTTTAAAACGTTTAGGGGGAATTTCACATGTATAAAGTTAAGGTATATGTAACATTAAGAGAAAGCGTATTAGATCCACAAGGAACAGCGGTAAAAGGAGCACTTCATAGTCTTTCATTCACAGAAGTACAAGACGTTCGAATCGGAAAGTACATGGAATTAACGATTGATAAATCTGTATCTGATTTAGATAGCAAGGTAAAAGAAATGTGTGAAAAACTATTAGCGAACGTTGTAATGGAAGACTTCCGTTATGAAGTTGAGGAGGTTGTCGCACAGTGAAATTTGCCGTAATAGTATTTCCGGGTTCGAACTGTGATGTCGATATGTTCCATGCAATTAAAGATGAGCTTGGCGAAGAAGTAGATTACGTTTGGCACGATACAGAGAATTTAGATGAATATGATGCAATTTTATTACCAGGTGGATTCTCTTACGGTGACTACTTACGCTGCGGTGCTATTTCTCGCTTTGCTAATGCAATGAAAGCAGTGCAAAAAGCTGCTGAGCAAGGAAAGCCGATTTTAGGTGTATGTAATGGATTCCAGATTCTTGTTGAATCAGGATTACTACCAGGAGCGTTAATGAGAAACGAAAACTTAAAGTTTATGTGTCGCACTGTTCAGTTGCGTGTTGAAAATAATGAAACGATGTTTACATCACAATATGAAAAAGATGAAGTAATCAATATTCCAATCGCTCATGGTGAGGGGAATTACTATTGTGACGAAGCGACTCTTAAAAGATTAGAAGAGAATAATCAAATTGCATTCCGTTACATAGAAAACCCTAACGGTAGCGTTTCAGATATTGCTGGTATTGTAAACGAAAAAGGAAATGTACTTGGTATGATGCCACACCCAGAGCGTGCTGTAGATGAATTACTTGGCGGTGCTGAAGGGTTAAAAGTCTTTCAATCTATCTTAAAACAGTGGAGGGAAACATATGTCGTTAATGCTTGAACCAAATCCAACACAAATTAAAGAAGAGCGTATATATGCGGAAATGGGGCTAACAGACGAAGAGTTTGCCATGGTTGAAAAGATTTTAGGTCGTCTGCCAAATTATACAGAAACAGGGTTATTCTCTGTAATGTGGTCTGAACATTGTAGTTATAAAAATTCAAAACCAGTTCTTCGTAAGTTTCCAACGACAGGCGAGCGCGTTCTGCAAGGACCTGGAGAAGGTGCTGGAATTGTAGATATCGGTGATAATCAAGCTGTTGTATTTAAAATGGAAAGTCATAACCATCCTTCAGCTATTGAACCATATCAAGGAGCAGCAACAGGTGTTGGTGGTATTATTCGTGACGTATTCTCTATGGGAGCACGTCCGGTAGCTCTATTAAACTCACTTCGTTTCGGTGAATTACAGTCACCACGTGTGAAATATTTATTCGAAGAAGTAGTAGCGGGAATTGCAGGATACGGTAACTGCATCGGTATTCCGACTGTTGGCGGCGAAGTACAATTTGATCCATGTTATGAAGGAAATCCACTTGTAAATGCAATGTGCGTAGGTTTGATTAACCACGAAGATATTAAAAAAGGGCAAGCGCACGGTGCTGGTAACACAGTAATGTACGTAGGAGCATCAACTGGTCGTGACGGTATTCACGGTGCAACATTCGCGTCGGAAGAACTATCTGAAAGCTCAGAAGCGAAACGTCCAGCGGTTCAAGTAGGGGATCCATTTATGGAAAAACTTCTTATTGAAGCGTGTTTAGAATTGATTCAATCTGATGCACTTGTTGGAATTCAAGATATGGGTGCGGCTGGTTTAACATCATCATCTGCAGAAATGGCAAGTAAAGCAGGAATGGGTATTGAAATGTACTTAGATGATGTACCACAACGTGAAACAGGAATGACACCATATGAAATGATGCTATCTGAATCACAAGAGCGTATGTTAATTGTTGTGAAAAAAGGTAGAGAGCAAGAAATAGTAGATTTATTTGAGAAGTATGGTCTTGCAGCGGTTACGATGGGGAAAGTAACGGAAGATAAAATGCTTCGTTTATTCCATAAAGGTGAAAAGGTAGCTGAAGTTCCAGCAGATGCGTTAGCAGAAGAAGCACCAATTTATCATAAGCCTTCAAAAGAAGCGGCATACTTTGCTGAATTCCAAGCAATGAAAATGGAAACACCAAAAGTAGAAAATTATAAAGAAGCGTTATTCGCTCTATTACAACAACCAACAATTGCAAGTAAAGAGTGGGTATACGATCAATACGATTACCAAGTTCGCACAAGCACAGTGGTTACACCAGGTTCGGATGCAGCAGTTGTACGTGTACGCGGTACAGAAAAAGGATTAGCAATGACGACAGATTGTAACTCTCGCTACATTTATCTAGATCCAGAAATGGGCGGTAAAATTGCAGTAGCAGAGGCAGCGCGTAATATCGTATGTTCTGGCGGGGAGCCACTTGCAATTACAGATTGCTTAAACTTCGGTAACCCAGAAAAACCAGAAATCTTCTGGCAGATTGAGAAATCAGTAGACGGTATGAGTGAAGCTTGTCGCACATTACAAACACCAGTTATCGGCGGAAACGTATCGATGTATAACGAGCGTAGTGGCGAAGCTGTATATCCAACACCAACTGTTGGGATGGTCGGACTTGTACATGACTTAAAACATGTAACAACACAAGAGTTTAAGCAAGCTGGTGATTTAGTTTATGTAATCGGTGAGACGAAAGCTGAGTTTGGCGGAAGTGAATTACAGAAAATGATTCACGGCAAAATTTTCGGTCAATCACCAAGTATTGATTTAGATGTAGAATTAAAACGCCAAAAACAAGTATTAGAAGCAATTCAAGCTGGTCTTGTTCAATCTGCACATGATGTTGCTGAAGGTGGCTTAGCAGTTGCAATTTCAGAAAGTGCGATTGGTGCTAAAGGCTTAGGTGCTACTGTGAAATTAGATGGAGAAGCAACAGCAGCATTATTCGCTGAATCACAGTCTCGCTTCGTGCTAACTGTAAAACGTGAAAATAAAGAGGCGTTTGAGAAAGTGGTAGAAGCAATCCAAGTTGGAGAAGTAACAAGTACAAATGAAGTAACAATTCATAATGAAGAAAATGAAGTATTACTTACAGCAAATGTAGATGAAATGAGAAAGGCTTGGAAAGGGGCAATCCCATGCTTGCTGAAATAAAGGGGTTAAACGAAGAATGTGGCGTTTTCGGAATTTGGGGGCATGAAAATGCGGCACAAGTTTCATACTACGGATTGCACAGTTTACAGCACCGTGGGCAAGAAGGCGCAGGCATTGTCGTAAATAATGGGGAAAAAATCGTCGGTCACAAGGGGTTAGGTTTAATATCAGAAGTGTTTTCAAGAGGTGAGCTAGAAGGATTAAATGGAAAATCAGCAATCGGACATGTACGATATGCAACAGCTGGTGGAAGTGAAGTTGCTAACGTTCAACCATTGTTGTTCCGTTTTTCCGATCATAGTATGGCGTTAGCTCATAACGGAAATTTAATTAATGCAAAAATGCTTCGCCGTGAATTAGAAGCAGAGGGCAGTATTTTTCAAACTAGTTCAGATACAGAAGTACTTTTACATCTTATTAAACGTAGCACGAAAGATTCTTTAATTGAAAGTGTAAAAGAGGCTTTAAATAAAGTGAAAGGTGCGTTTGCGTATCTTTTACTAACTGGAAATGAAATGATCGTTGCATTAGATCCGAATGGGTTCCGTCCGCTTTCAATTGGAAAGATGGGGGATGCTTACGTTGTAGCATCTGAAACATGTGCTTTTGATGTGGTAGGTGCAACATACATTCGTGATGTAGAACCGGGTGAATTACTTATCATTAATGATGAAGGAATTCACGTAGATCGTTTCACAAACGATGTAGAACATGCAATTTGTAGTATGGAATACATTTACTTTGCACGACCAGATTCTAATATTGCAGGCGTTAACGTTCATGCAGCACGTAAAAACATGGGGAAACGTTTAGCGGCAGAAGCTCCTATTGAAGCAGATGTTGTTACTGGTGTACCAGATTCTAGTATTTCAGCTGCGATTGGCTATGCGGAGGCGACAGGTATTCCGTATGAGTTAGGATTAATTAAAAATCGTTACGTTGGACGTACGTTTATCCAACCTTCTCAAGAACTGCGCGAGCAAGGGGTAAAGATGAAGCTTTCCGCAGTAAGAGGTGTGGTTGAGGGGAAACGAGTTGTTATGATTGACGACTCTATCGTAAGAGGAACGACAAGTAAACGAATTGTTCGTATGCTTCGTGAAGCTGGAGCGACAGAAGTTCATGTAAGAATCGCTTCACCACCTCTGAAATATCCATGTTTCTATGGCATTGATATTCAAACGAGAAAAGAATTAATTGCAGCAAATAATACAGTAGAAGAAATCCGTGAAATGATCGGAGCAGATTCTTTAACATTTTTAAGCGAAGATGGATTAGTAGATGCAATTGGACGTCCATATGAAGGGAAATATGGCGGCTTATGTATGGCTTACTTTAATGGGGACTATCCAACAGCTCTTTATGATTATGAGCAAGAGCTTTTAGAAAGTATGAAATAAGAAAAGTGAAAAAAGCTTCTACTTCTTTTGATGTAGAAGCTAGCTTCTTTCTTAAAACGGCCCGCCCTGGATGGGGAGAAATTAAAAGACGAGGTGTAAATAACGATGGCGAATGCATATAAGCAAGCAGGAGTAGATATTGAAGCTGGATATGAAGCGGTATCTCGCATGAAAAAACACGTACAAACAACTATGAGAAAAGAAGTACTAGGCGGTTTAGGCGGTTTTGGAGGTATGTTTGATCTATCAAAATTTGCATTAGAAGAACCTGTATTAGTATCTGGAACAGATGGCGTGGGAACAAAATTGATGCTCGCTTTTATGGCAGATAAACATGACACAATTGGTATTGATGCAGTAGCAATGTGTGTAAATGATATTGTTGTCCAAGGAGCAGAGCCGCTTTTCTTCCTTGATTATATTGCTTGTGGTAAAGCTGAACCTAGTAAAATTGAAAACATCGTCAAAGGTATATCAGAGGGCTGTCGCCAAGCTGGTTGTGCATTAATCGGTGGAGAAACAGCTGAAATGCCAGGAATGTATTCTACGGAAGAATATGATTTAGCTGGTTTTACAGTTGGGATTGTTGATAAAAAGAAAATTGTAACAGGTGAAAAGATTGAAGCTGGTCACGTGCTAATTGGCTTAGCATCTAGCGGTATTCATAGCAATGGTTACTCTTTAGTACGAAAAGTGTTACTAGAAGATGGAGAACTATCTTTAGAGCGTATTTATGGACGCTTAGAACTACCTCTTGGTGAAGAACTATTAAAACCAACGAAAATTTATGTCAAACCTATTTTAGAACTATTGAAGAAGCATGAAGTATACGGTATGGCGCATATTACAGGGGGCGGATTTATTGAAAATATCCCACGTATGTTGCCAGAAGGAATTGGTGCTGAGATTGAACTAGGATCTTGGAAAATTCAGCCGATCTTCCATTTACTTCAAGAAGTTGGAAAGCTGGAAGAGAAAGAAATGTTCAATATTTTTAACATGGGTATTGGTATGGTAGTAGCAGTGAAGGAAGAAGATGCAAAAGATGTTGTTCGTCTTCTTGAAGAGCAAGGAGAAACGGCTCGTATTATTGGACGTACTGTACAAGGAGCTGGCGTTACTTTTAATGGGGGCACAGCACTATGAGTAGATTAGCAGTTTTTGCTTCTGGAAGTGGATCTAACTTTCAATCTCTCGTTAATGCGGTAGAAGAAAAAAGATTGGATGCAGAAATTAGTTTATTAGTATGTGATAAACCAGAAGCACGTGCTGTTGGGCGAGCGCATTATCATCATATTCCGTGTTTCGCTTTTTCAGCGAAAGCATATGAGTCAAAAGAAGCGTTTGAAAAAGAGATATTAAAGAAGCTAGAAGAATATGAAATTGATTATGTTATTTTAGCTGGATATATGCGTTTAATCGGGCCGACGTTACTAGAAACATACGGCGGAAAGATTATTAATATTCATCCATCATTACTACCGAGCTTTCCGGGTAAAGATGCTGTCGGTCAAGCGTTAGAAGCAGGTGTGAAAGTAACTGGAGTAACAATTCATTATGTAGATGCAGGTATGGATACAGGGCCAATTATTGCGCAAGAAGCAGTGGTTGTTTCTGAAGGGGATACGAGAGAAAGCTTACAAAAGAAAATTCAGCAAGTTGAACATAAATTATACGTAAATACAGTGAATCAAATTGTTCAGTCTGTGAAAGAAGCAACTGTTAACTAACATACAACCAGGGGTGAAGGATAAATGAAAAAGCGTGCATTAGTAAGTGTTTCAGATAAAACAGGAGTAGTAGAATTTGTTAAAGGGTTACTAGAGCAAGGGATTGAAGTTATTTCAACAGGTGGTACGAAAAAATTACTAGAAGAAAACGGCTTACAAGTAATTGGTATTTCTGAAGTAACTGGTTTCCCTGAAATTATGGATGGTCGTGTGAAAACTTTACATCCAAATATTCATGGTGGTCTATTAGCAGTTCGTGATAATGAAACACATGTAGCGCAAATGAATGAACTAGGCATTCAAGCAATTGATTTTGTTGTTGTAAACCTATATCCATTTAAAGAAACAATCGCTAAGCCTGATGTAACATTTGCTGATGCAATTGAAAATATTGATATCGGTGGCCCAACAATGATTCGCTCTGCTGCGAAAAATCATAAATTCGTATCTGTAATTGTAGACCCAGTAGATTATGATATTGTGTTAGCAGAACTAAAAGAGAACGGTGAAGTGGCAGAGGAAACAAAACGTAAACTAGCAGCGAAAGTATTCCGTCATACAGCAGCGTATGATGCGTTAATTTCTAACTACTTAACAGAGCAAATGGGTGAAGAAAGTCCAGAAACATTAACTGTGACATTTGAGAAAAAGCAAGACTTACGTTATGGCGAGAACCCACATCAAAAAGCAACTTTCTATAAAGCGCCATTCGCAGCAACTTCTTCTGTTGCATACGCAGAACAATTACACGGTAAAGAATTATCGTATAACAATATTAATGATGCAGACGCAGCGCTTAGCATCGTAAAAGAATTTACAGAACCAGCAGTAGTAGCAGTAAAACATATGAATCCATGTGGTGTTGGAGTAGGAACTGATATTCACGAAGCATATACTCGTGCTTATGAAGCGGATCCAGTATCAATCTTCGGCGGTATTATTGCAGCAAATCGTGAAATTGATAAAGCTACAGCAGAAAAGTTACATGAAATTTTCTTAGAAATTGTTATCGCACCTTCGTTCTCGCAAGAAGCTTTAGAAGTGTTGCAAAGTAAGAAGAACTTACGCTTACTAACTGTAAATATTGAAAAAGCGACAAGTGCAAGTAAAAAACTAACTTCTGTACAAGGTGGACTTCTCGTTCAAGAGGAAGATACGTTATCATTAGATGAAAGTACAATTTCAATTCCAACGAAACGTGAACCTTCAGAGCAAGAATGGAAAGATTTAAAACTAGCTTGGAAAGTTGTAAAACATGTGAAATCAAACGCAATTGTTTTAGCGAAAGATGACATGACAATTGGTGTCGGTGCGGGACAGATGAACCGTGTAGGTTCTGCAAAAATCGCAATTACACAAGCTGGTGAAAAAGCACAAGGTAGCGCGCTTGCATCTGATGCTTTCTTCCCAATGCCAGATACATTAGAAGAAGCAGCAAAAGCAGGAATTACAGCAATCATTCAACCGGGCGGATCAATCCGTGATGAAGATTCTATTAAAGTGGCAGATACGTATGGGATTGCTATGGTGTTCACTGGCGTACGTCATTTCAAACACTAATAGAGGATTTTTAAAAAGTCCGGTCAAGATAACCTTCGCATGTCGTCGTTGCAATGCCAGTGCGGTACTCATGTAGGAAAGCTACACTCCGTGTCCTCCTGGCAAATGCGCCTAGACCTGCTCGGTTCTCTTAATCCTCCTTTTTAAACCTTTATTGATATGGATGTTTAAAAAGTCTGGTCGAGATAACCTTTTATTGATATGAAAAAGCAAACTAGGAGCATAGCTTCTAGTTTGTACTTATTTAATTATTGGGGGATGAAATATGAATGTTTTAGTAATCGGCCGCGGTGGGCGTGAGCACGCTTTAGCTTGGAAGTTTGCACAATCTGCAAAAGTGAAAAAGGTATATGTAGCACCAGGTAATGAAGGTATGCGAGATGTTGCAATACCAGTTGATATTGATGAAAATGATTTTGATGCATTAGTTTTATTTGCCAAAGAGAATAATGTGGAATTAACTTTCGTTGGACCAGAAATTCCACTTATGAATGGAATTGTTGATCGTTTTAAAGAAGAGGGACTTCGCGTATTTGGTCCGAATAAAGCGGCTGCTGTTATTGAAGGTAGTAAAGCTTTTACAAAAGAGCTTATGAAAAAGTATGATATTCCAACTGCGGCGTACGAAACTTTTACAGATTATGAAGAGGCAGTACAGTACATTCAAAAAGTTGGTGCACCAATTGTTATTAAAGCTGACGGATTAGCTGCTGGTAAAGGGGTAACGGTAGCAATGACGCTTGAAGAGGCATTACAAGCTGTGAAAGAAATGCTACAAGATGTGAAGTTCGGCGCGGCAAGTAAGAAGGTTGTTATTGAAGAGTTTTTAGATGGACAAGAATTTTCATTAATGGCATTTGTAAATGGAACAACTGTACATCCGATGGTAATCGCTCAGGACCATAAACGAGCTTTTGATGCTGATAAAGGCCCAAATACAGGCGGAATGGGTGCATATTCTCCAGTACCACAAATTCCAGAATCAGCAGTTCAAGAAGCGATTCAAACCGTATTACATCCAACTGCTCAAGCAATGATCCAAGAAAATCGATTGTTTACAGGGATTTTATATGCAGGGCTTATTTTAACAAATGACGGTCCAAAGGTAATTGAATTTAATGCACGCTTTGGTGATCCTGAAACAGAAGTTGTATTACCTCGCTTAGAAAATGATTTAGTTGATGTATGTAACGCTGTATTAGATGAAAGTGAGTTAGTGTTAGAGTGGTCAGAGGAAGCAGTAATTGGTGTTGTACTTGCTTCAAAAGGATATCCAGAAGTGTATAAAAAAGGTGAAATTATTACAGGATTAGATCGTTTAGAAGATGCTATTGTCTTTCATTCAGGTACAGCGATGAAGCATGGGGATTTTGTAACAAATGGTGGCCGTGTACTATTTATTGCTTATAAAGCGAAAGACTTACAAGAAGCGAAAGATAGAGTGTATAAAGAAATCGCAAAGATTGAAAGCGATGGCTTATTTTATCGTAGTGATATAGGATATCGTGCGATTGGGCATGAGATTACGCGAAGCTAACATATGTTAGCTTCTTTTTTTATAGGAAATAGAGTATAGTACGTTGAATCTTTTCAAGAGATTATAAACTATTTGTATCTATATACACTTTTTCTCTACCTGCTTACATCTTATTTCTCCAATTAATAATAGCAGTATTGAGATAATTAACGTAAGAGCAGCGACAAGGAGTGGGAGGGAAAAACTTTGCATTTGCTCTGCAATAATACCTGTAAAGATTGGACCGATAATTTGGCCAATCCCATAAACACCTGTCGTATAACCAATGATTTTATTACTTTCATTCGGTCTTATTCGTTTTGCTTCTGTAGTTGTTAAAATTGTAATTCCGACGAATGTAGCACCTAGAAGGAATGCACTTAGAAATGCCCCAAAAAGGTTTGGAATAAGGAGTGGAGAAAGTACACTTATAATTTGTAACATATAGGCGGATGTAAGAGCTCGTGTTGGTCCGTACTTCCGAGCAACAGTGGACCAAATGTAACTAGATGGGATGACAGCAATACCGACAATAATCCAGCTACAAGATGCATAGAAGGGTGATAGTGTAATTCTTTCTACAATGGTGACAAGGAAGGTCCCTGTAATGATATAGCCAAACCCTTCGAATCCGTAAGCTAAAATAAGCCAAAATAAATAGTTTTTTCTATGAGATGTAGCTTGTATAGTACTTTTTGGTTGCTGTATAGTACGTCTACTGTCCTCTCTTAACCATTTCCATACAAGGATAGCTAAACTAAAACTAATAAGTCCTAACCCAATCCATGCACCTTGCCAATTCCAAATTGAGTTGAATAAAGGTGCGAAACTTCCAGAGAAAATAATGCCAATTCCAACACCGCTATAAATCATGCCACCTAGCATGACTTTATTACTTTGAAATAAATAATCTAAAACAATACTAGAGGCAAGAACAAATACAATTGCACTTGTGAAACCACCGATAAAGCGAAGGGGAAACCATAAAAAGATATAAGAGGTTAAGCCCATACAAAGAGTTGAAAGAACATTGAAGAATAAGCAGAGGTGTAATATTTTTTCACGATTTTTTATCGTAATGAATCCAATAAAGAATGCCCCAAGTAAATAACCAAGATAATTACTGGATGCTAAATATCCAGCGAGGTCATCTTCTATATGGGCTTGCTTTTCCATAAAAGAAATAATCGGTGTGTAGGCGAACCGACTAATACCCATGACAGCTATTAAAGAACATATCCCAGCTATAATCATTTTCCATGTTTTTGTCTCGTTCATATAATCTCCCTTCTTGAAATATCTTCTAATATATATGATAGAGGAATATATATGGGGCGTAAAATACTGATTTTTTATATGTAATATCAAAATTAATGATATGAACGAAGGGATATGAACGAATGAACTTACAAGATTTTGTAGCTTTTTATATGGTCGCGCAGGAGAAAAGTATTTCAAGAGCAGCTATTCGGTTGAATTTTGTTCAATCAAACATAACAGCAAAAATAAAACGGCTAGAAGCTGAATATGAAACACAATTATTTTATAGGCATCGAGATGGAGTTACATTAACACCAGCCGGAGAAAAGTTGTTAACATACGCTGAAAAAATGATTCAATTATTAAATGAATCAAAAAGGCAAGTGAAACATACAGCGGAGCCTGGAGGAGTATTGAAAATTGGAGCGATGGAAACAGCAGCAGCTGTTAGATTGCCCACGATTTTAGCTAATTATCATATGCGCTATCCAGAAGTGGAAATTATGTTGCAAACGCACAATACGGAAGAATTAACGAAGAAGGTACTTTTATATGAAATAGAGGGGGCATTTGTAGCTGATTGTATAGATGATCCAGCTTTAGAAAAGATAGAAGTATTCCAAGAGGAAATGATGTTACTTTCAAAGCGGAATGTTTTGTGGGATAACGGATGTTCGGAATCGCAGTCTTTTATCGTTTTTCAATCAGGTTGTTTTTATAGAAAAGTTTTAGAAGAATGGTTACTATCTGAAGGGATTGTTCCAAAAAAAATAATGGAATTAAATTCTTTAGACGGTATTATTGGATGCGTAAAAGCTGGACTTGGGGTGTCTATGTTACCACGTGAAGTAGCAGAGCAATTTGATAGCCATAAAGAACTTATTCATACACCGTTAGTACATGAAAACAGGTTTATTCCGACTTATTTTATTTATCGGAAAGATAGTGTGAGAACAGCAGCGTTAAGCAAGTTTATTGATGACTTGCTTTGTATAAAAACAGCCCGCTGAAAATTCAGTGGGCTGTTTGTTCATGCATCTTTATCTTTCTTCAATTTTCCTTTTTGCTTTGCCATTTCTCGAAGTAAATACTCGATGTGTGCATTGACGCTACGAAACTCATCATTCGCCCATTTTTCGATGACTGCGTGTAATTCAGGATCAATACGTAATGGAAAGCTTTTCTTTTTAGCCATAATTACTTATAGCCCTTAGTATAGGCTTCCTGTATTAATAACTGGTTGCGCACCTTTATCTGAAACGATGGCAACTAATAGGTTGTTTACCATATTCGCTTTACGCTCGTCATCTAATTCAAGTACGCCTTCCTCATCTAACATATGGATTGAATCCTTCGCCATCTTCACAGCACCTTCAACAATCTCTTTTCTAGCAGCTAATACCGCTTTTGCTTGTTGACGTTGTAGCATCGCATGGGCAATTTCTGTTGCATAAGCTAAATGTGTTAAACGAGTTTCTAATACTTCTACGCCAGCGATTTCAAGGCGCGCTTCTAACTCACGCTTTAATTCTTCAGAGATTTCTTCAGTATTCCCGCGTAACGTAATGCAAGTTTCATCTTGGAAATTGTCATAAGGATATTTTGTTGCGACGTGGCGGATTGCTGTTTCACTTTGAATTTCTACAAATCGATCGTAATGTTCAACACCGAACATTGCTTTTGCAGAATCAACTACTTTATATACAATAACAGCTGCAATTTCAATTGGATTTCCCTCAACATCGTTTACTTTTAATTTCTTACTATTAAAGTTTTCAACACGTAACGATACAGTTTGACGGAATGCGAATGGAATTGTTAAAAATAAACCGTTTTGACGAATTGTTCCTAAATAATTACCAAAGAACGTAATAACTTTCGCTTGATTCGGTTGAACAATACCGATACCTGTAGCGAGAATTGCCGCTAATATAATAGTTAGTGCTGCTCCTACGAAAATTTCTTGTGCAAGGAAAAATACACCGATAGCAGCTAAAATCAAAATTCCAATAATACCGAGAAAACCATTTACATAAAATACTTGTTTTTCTTTCATATGATCGCCTCCTGATATAAAAATGATATCACTTTTATATCATTTTAAGCAAGAGATATGCACCTGATTTTCTGAAATTTATTGATTGATATCTTTTATGTACATTTTAATTTTAAAAAGGGAATGTACGTTCTGTTTTTATGGTAAAATAAAGAAGACTTAACCGCCCACTGCAGCAGCTAAGTCCCTTTGAGAGCATCTTGCATCGTGACAAATGATTCAAAGCGGTTTTGCCAGGATTATTTCTTCAATCGCTGACTCAATCTCTTTGTCAGAAGCGTCATAACTTCCCTTTGACTTTGGCTTGTCATGAGCGGAAGTTTGATTCACTTCTTCTTTAGCATGTCCTTGTTCAGCAAAATTCATGCCAGGCATTTTAAATGCGCCCATATTCATGTATTTTCCAAATTTCCACGCTTCAACAATAGGGCAGAAGCGAACAATTCCCTCTGCAACTTTCATTGCACCAATCCATAGAAAAATGTTAGCCCAAGTGCACCACGGCTTGCGTACAAGTTTAGTTGCACTACATCCGAAGAGGACAAGCCCAAGTGTAATTCGAATTAGAGCGTTTATTGTCCCGATGTTTTGCTTCATTAGAAAAACACTCCTTTTTATGAAAATTGAAATAGTAAATACTACTTCTCTTATTAGTATCCCGTGTGATTTTTGGGATATGTAATCCAACATTTGACGTTGAAAAAGATGTTGGAATCGGCGTGTGTGTCAGTAGCTTTTTTTGTTATAATGAAAGAATGCATAAAAAGAAGGTGAAATTAAATCCTTCTTTTTGAAAAATATTTAATAGCTATTTTAAAAAAACAAGATAAAAACTAACTGTTATTTTAAACAGAACTATAGATATAACTAGAGAAAAGGAAGGGTGTTTTCATGTACGATATTTCCGGATGGAAACATGTATTTAAGCTTGATCCAAATAAGGAGTTAAGCGATGAATATTTAGAAATGATTTGTGAGTCTGGAACGGATGCTGTTATTGTAGGCGGAAGTGATGGAGTTACAATTGATAACGTATTACACATGCTAGTTAGCATTCGTAGATATGCAGTTCCTTGTGTATTAGAGGTTTCTGATGTAGAAGCAATTACACCAGGATTTGATTTTTATTACATCCCAAGTGTTTTAAATAGCCGAAAAGTAGAATGGGTAACAGGTGTTCATCATGAGGCATTGAAAGAATTTGGGGATATTATGGACTGGGACGAAATTTTTATGGAAGGGTATTGTGTTTTAAATCCCGAAGCGAAAGTAGCCCAGCTTACAGATGCAAAATGTGATTTAACAGAAGATGACGTTATTGCATATGCGCGTTTAGCGGACAAGTTATTACATTTACCGATATTTTATTTAGAATATAGCGGTACGTATGGAGATGTTGAACTTGTTAAAAATGTAAAAGCAGAATTGAAACAAGCCAAGTTATATTATGGCGGTGGTATTTCTAATGCAGAACAGGCGAAAGAAATGGCACAGTATGCTGATACAGTAGTCGTTGGAAATATTATTTATGATGATATAAAATCCGCATTAAAAACAGTTAAAGCAGTAAAAGGAGAGTAGGTGCAGGCGTATATGGGTATGACAGATAAGTTATTAAACGGTTTAAATCCACAGCAACAAAAAGCAGTACAAACAACGAATGGACCACTTCTACTAATGGCAGGTGCAGGTAGTGGTAAGACACGCGTGTTAACACACCGTATTGCGTATTTGCTTGGTGAAAAAGGTGTAGCACCATGGAATGTACTAGCTATTACCTTCACAAATAAAGCAGCTCGTGAAATGCGCGAGCGTATTGATAAACTTGTGGGACCAGAAGCAGAAGATATTTGGATTTCGACGTTCCACTCTATGTGTGTACGTATTTTACGACGCGATATCGATCGTATTGGTATTAATCGTAACTTTACAATCTTAGATTCAGGTGATCAGCTAACTGTAGTCAAAAAAATTATGAAAGAGCGCAATATTGATCCGAAGAAATTTGAGCCGCGCTCTATTTTAGCGGGTATTAGTAATGCGAAAAATGAACTGTTATCTGCGGATAAATATGCAAAAAAAATTACAATGGCTGATCCATATGAAAAATTAACGAGCGATGTATACACAGAGTATCAAAAACGTCTTTTGAAAAATAATTCATTAGACTTTGATGATTTAATTATGACGACGATTCAGCTATTTGAACGTGTTCCAGAAGTATTAGAGTTTTATCAGCGTAAGTTCCAATATATTCATGTTGATGAGTATCAAGATACGAACAAAGCGCAATATCTTCTTGTTAAACATTTGGCAGCACGTTTTAAAAATCTTTGCGTTGTAGGTGACTCTGACCAGTCTATTTATCGCTGGCGTGGTGCAGATATTTCTAACATTTTGTCATTTGAAAAAGACTATGAGAATGCACAGGTAATTTTGTTAGAACAAAACTATCGTTCATCACAAAATATTTTAAATGCAGCGAATGCTGTTATTGAAAAAAATACGAATCGTAAACCGAAGAAATTATGGACAGACAATCAAGTTGGAAGTAAAATCTCGTATTATCGTGCTGCAACTGAAAAGGACGAAGCATATTTTGTTGCGAAAAAAATTCGTGACGATCTTCAAATGGGGAAACGAAAATACACTGATTTTGCAGTGCTATATCGTACGAATGCTCAGTCTCGTATGGTCGAGGAGATTTTCCTTAAATCTAACATTCCGTACAAAATTGTTGGGGGAACTAAGTTCTACGACCGTAAAGAGATTAAAGATATTTTGGCGTACTTACGTTTAATCGGTAATCCAGATGATGAAATTAGTTTTGCACGTATTATTAACATGCCAAAGCGTGGTATTGGTGCGACGTCTATCGATAAAATTATTAATTACGGTGTGCAAAACGGAATTTCATTAACTGCTGTATTTGATGAGATAGAGCATGTTGGAGTAAGTGCAAAAATTACAAAGGCAGTAAAAGAATTCGCAAGTTTATTACACAACTGGGTAAATATGCAAGAGTATTTATCTGTTACAGAATTAGTAGAAGAAGTTATTGAAAAAACAGGCTATCGCGATATGTTGAAAAATGAGCGTTCTTTAGAAGCGGAAGGTCGTTTAGAAAACTTAGACGAGTTCTTATCTGTTACGCAAACATTTGAATCTCAAAGTGAAGATAAGAGCCTTGTTGCATTCTTAACAGATTTAGCACTTGTTGCTGATATTGATCGTGTAGATGAAGACCCAACTGCTGGTGAAGAAGTTATTTTAATGACGATGCACTCAGCGAAAGGATTAGAGTTCCCGGTTGTCTTTATTGTTGGTTTAGAGGAAGGGATATTCCCTCATACTCGTTCTCTAATGGAAGAGGATGAAATGCAAGAAGAACGTCGTCTTGCTTATGTAGGTATTACTCGTGCAGAAGAAGAGCTATATTTATCTAATGCGCAAATGCGTACTTTATTTGGTAGAACAAGTATGAACGCTGCGTCTCGCTTCATTACAGAAATCCCGGCAGAACTAGTGGAATCATTAAATGAAACAGCGCCGAAGCGTGAAAATTCGTTTGGTGCAAAAGGCAGAACAGCAAGTAGTAGTAAAATGACAATGACAACGACAACCGCAACACGCTCTCGTTCAGCTTTCGCGCGTCCTGCAGCTAAGACGACAGGCGGTGAGCAAATTGGCTGGGCAGTAGGCGATAAAGCTTCCCACCAAAAATGGGGAATCGGTACAGTTGTAAGTGTAAAAGGTGAAGGTGATGCAAAAGAATTAGATATTGCGTTCCCAAGCCCGATTGGTGTTAAACGTTTGTTAGCAAAATTTGCACCTGTGACGAAACAATAGAAAGGAATGAGGATATGTCAAAAGAGATAGCAAAAAAACGTATAGAAGAACTGCGTGATTTGTTAAATACATTTAATTATCAATATCACGTATTAGACAATCCTTCTGTTTCTGATGCGGAATATGACCGTGATATGCAGGAGCTTATAAAATTAGAAGCAGAGAACCAAGAGTTTATGAGTGAAGATTCTCCCTCCGTTCGCGTTGGGGGAACTATTCTTGATATATTTGAAAAAGTAACACATAAGTCACCGATGTTAAGTTTAGGAAATGCATTTAACGAAGGTGATTTACGTGATTTCGACAGAAGAGTACGTCAAGGAATTGATGATGCGAATGTAAGATATATATGTGAATTAAAAATTGACGGGCTTGCCGTTTCGCTTCATTATGAAAAAGGACGCTTCATTCAAGGGGCGACACGTGGTGATGGTGTAACGGGTGAAGATATTACTCAAAATTTAAAAACGATTAAAGCTATCCCACTTCGTTTAAATGAAGAAGTAACGTTAGAAGCACGAGGCGAAGCTTATATGCCGAAGCGTTCATTCGTTAAACTAAATGAAGAAAAAGAGCAAAATGGAGAAGATGTATTTGCGAATCCGCGTAATGCAGCAGCAGGTTCAATACGTCAACTTGATCCAAAAATTGCAGCAAAGCGTAACTTATCTATGTTTGTGTATGGTCTTGCGAATGTAGAAGAAAAAACAATTCCATCGCACAGTGAATCGCTTGATTTCTTAGGTGAACTCGGATTTAAGACAAATCCAAATCGCCGTACATGTGAAACAATCGAAGAGGTTATAGCTTATGTAGAAGAATGGCAAGAAAAACGTCCGCATCTTGATTATGAGATTGATGGAATCGTTATAAAAGTAGATGATGTTGCTCTTCAAGAAAGTCTAGGAACTACAGCGAAGAGTCCAAGATGGGCGATTGCTTATAAATTCCCAGCTGAAGAAGTTGTAACGAGATTAACAGGCATTGAATTAAGTGTTGGCCGAACAGGGGTTGTAACACCGACTGCAGAGCTAGAGCCAGTGAGAGTTGCTGGTACGATTGTTCGCCGTGCTTCTCTACATAACGAAGATTTAATTCGTGAAAAAGACATTCGAATTGGTGACTACGTTGTTGTGAAGAAGGCTGGAGATATTATTCCTGAAGTTGTGAACGTTATTTTTGATAAGCGTACTGGTGAAGAAGAAGAATACCGCATGCCAACGCATTGTCCAGCATGTGAGAGTGAACTTGTTCGTTTAGAAGAAGAAGTAGCACTTCGATGTATAAATCCGACTTGTCCGGCTCAAATTCGAGAGGGATTAATCCATTTCGTTTCAAGAAATGCGATGAATATTGATGGACTTGGAGAACGTGTCATTACACAACTCTTTGATGCAGATTATATTCGTACATTTGCTGATTTATATGCATTGACGAAAGAGCAATTATTACAGTTAGAACGTTTTGGTGAAAAATCAGCAACAAACTTAATACAAGCAATTGAAAATTCTAAAGAAAACTCGCTAGAGCGATTATTATTTGGTCTTGGAATTCGCCACGTTGGAGCGAAAGCAGCACGTACATTTGCAGAGCACTTTGAAACGATGGATGAGCTTGTAAAAGCAACAGAAGAAGAACTAAAAGCAATTAATGAAATTGGCGAAAAAATGGCTCAATCTGTTGTGACATATTTTGATAATGAAGATGTATTAGAGTTATTACAGCAGTTTAAAGAGTATGGCGTGAATATGACATACAAAGGTATAAAAATTGCAGATTTACAAAATGTTGAATCTTACTTCGCAGGAAAAACGGTTGTTTTAACAGGTAAGCTAGAAGTTATGGGACGAAGTGAAGCGAAGAAGAAGATTGAGGCATTAGGTGGAAAAGTAACAGGAAGTGTTAGTAAGAGTACGGATTTGGTTGTTGCAGGTGAAGCAGCTGGTTCGAAATTAGCACAAGCGGAGAAACATAATGTTGAGGTTTGGAATGAAGAGAGGTTCTTACAAGAGCTAAATAAGTAAGAGGTGCAAACTTACCATGAAAAAAATAGCATTAGCGATATTAAGCCTGGGCCTACTTGTAAGTGGGTGTAGTGCAGGTGCCGACAAAGATGAAAAAGTGGCTGAGAAATCGGGGAAAGCAAAGGAACAATCAGTTGTTCCAAAATACGCTATTTCGGATGAATATTATAAGACGACTATTCCATTTGATGGTGGAAATGCACGTGGTTTAGTGGTACAAGGGCTAAATAGTCGTCTTGATATAGATGAATTTGAAACAGGATTAATGCGAATTGCAAAAGAATCATTTAATACGAAAGATAATTTTTTAAAAGGCGGAAGTGCTCTAGATACTCAAGTGATACAGATGCTTGTTAAAAGAAAACGTACAGATGCTGAACAAAAGGAACTAGAAGACAAATTAAAAAAAGATGCAGTTAAATTTCCTAATATAGGATTAAACCCTGCATTAGGAACGGGATCCGAATCACTAGAAGTGAAAAATAAAAAAAATCCAATATATATTTCAAATATTTTAGAGCATGATTATTATGTGAAAAAAGGCGATAATGGTGAGGAACGTGTTGGTATGGTAGTTGGATTAGCGATGAATTCTGTTCAATATTTTAACGAAGAGCATGGTTATCCACGTGAAGCTGCAATCCCGGATGAAAAGATGTTAGCTGAAGGGAAAAAAATGGCGCAAGAAATTTTGAAAGTCATACATCAAAAACAACCTGATACAAAAAATATTCCGATAACATTTGCGATTTATCGTCAAACTCCAAAGTCTTCGCTCGTGCCAGGTAATTTTGTTTCTTATGCAAATGTAGAAAAAGGTAGTGAAACGGTTGAAGATTGGAAACAAATTAATGAGAAATATTATTTGTTCCCATCAGAGCAAGCGAAAACAGATAATAAACGTGAAGATCTTGCAAGAGTATCCAACTTTAAGGCAAAACTAAGCGATTATTTCCAAGGTGACTATACAGCTGTTATTGGTACTGGTATGTATAGAGATGATGAATTAAGAGAAATGAAGCTTGATATTCCTGTCCAGTTTAATGGAAAAGCTGAAATAATTGGTTTTACACAATATGTGGCAGGGCTTGTTATGGAATACTTCCCGAATTATATGAAAGTACAAGTAACGATTAAATCTGTAGAACGCCCAGAAGCTATTATTATACGTGAAGCAAAACAAGATGAACCACTTGTGAAAATTTTAGATTAAATATGAAGGCTGTTCCTCTATGGAACAGCTTTTTTTCTTATGTAATTTTGTTATAATTTAAAATGTTGTAAATAATAGGGGTAAGGGGTAAAGTTCATGGAAGAATTAAGTTTTCAAGTCATTATTTTATTAATTGCATTTGGTTTTTTAGCAGCTTTTATTGATTCCGTTGTTGGAGGAGGAGGGTTAATTTCGCTTCCTGCGCTTATGTTTGTTGGCTTATCGCCGGCTTCGGCAATTGCAACGAATAAATTAGCGGCAACAATGGGGACGTTTACGAGTGCGATGTATTTCATTCGATCAGGAAAAGTTGATTTTAAAATTGTAGGAAAGTTAATCCCGTTAACTATTGTTGGAGCTGTTGCAGGTGCTTTAGTAGTAAAATTTATTCCATCGGATATTTTACGCCCATTAGTACTTGTAATGTTGGTATTTATTGCTATTTATATTATTGCAAAAAAGAATTGGGGAAGTGTGTCTACCTATAAGAAGATGACGCAAAGAAAAACATTAATATTTTTCTTTGTTATTTTAATGATAGGATTTTATGATGGATTTTTTGGACCAGGGACAGGGTCATTTTTAATTTTTGCATTTTTATTAATTGGTTTGGATTTTATTCAAGCGGCAGCATCTGGAAAACTTTTGAACTTTGTTAGTAATATTGTATCTTTAATTACTTTTTTATTTTTAGACATAATTCATTTTGAATACGGTATTATCATGGGATTATCAATGATCTTAGGTGCTTATTTGGGATCGAAGTTTGCGGTTCAAAAAGGCGTTGGATATGTAAGGACTTTATTTTTATTAGTTACTATATTATTGATCGGGAAAAATGTTTTGGAATATACTCATATTTTGTAGATTCATACGCATGTATGAATCTCTTTTTTTTATTATATTTTAAAAATTTATTAATTTTTAAAATATAAGTCTAGGAATATTTGAATAAATCTAAATTATCGTGTAGAATAATGTTGTAAAATGTAAACGTTTTTCTAAGGGGAGGCTAAAAAAAATGGTAGTAGCATACAAACATGAGCCATTTACAGATTTTTCAGTGGAGGCTAACAAATTAGCGTTTGAAGAAGGTTTAAAGAAAGTAGAATCTTATCTTGGACAAGACTATCCATTAATTATTGGGGGAGAAAAAATCACTACAGAAGACAAAATTGTTTCTGTAAACCCTGCAAATAAAGAGGAACTTGTTGGTCGTGTTTCAAAAGCAAGCCGTGAGTTAGCTGAAAAAGCAATGCAAGTAGCGGATGAAACATTCCAAACTTGGAGAAAATCAAAGCCAGAAATGCGTGCAGACATTTTATTCCGTGCTGCAGCAATCGTTCGTCGCAGAAAACATGAATTCTCTGCTATTCTTGTAAAAGAAGCAGGTAAGCCATGGAATGAGGCAGATGCTGATACAGCAGAAGCAATCGACTTTATGGAATATTATGGTCGTCAAATGTTAAAATTAAAAGACGGTATTCCAGTAGAAAGCCGTCCAATTGAATATAATCGTTTCTCTTACATTCCATTAGGAGTAGGTGTTATCATTTCTCCTTGGAACTTCCCATTCGCAATTATGGCAGGTATGACAACAGCTGCTTTAGTTTCTGGTAACACAGTATTACTAAAACCAGCTAGTACAACTCCTGTAGTAGCAGCGAAATTTATGGAAGTATTAGAAGAAGCTGGCTTACCAGCTGGCGTAGTAAACTTCGTTCCAGGTAACGGTTCTGAAGTTGGTGACTACTTAGTAGATCATCCTCGTACACGTTTCGTAAGCTTCACGGGATCTCGTGATGTAGGTATCCGTATCTATGAGCGTGCAGCGAAAGTAAACCCAGGCCAAATTTGGTTAAAACGCGTTATCGCTGAAATGGGCGGTAAAGATACAATCGTTGTTGATAAAGAAGCAGATCTTGAATTAGCAGCTAAGTCTATCGTTGCATCAGCATTCGGATTCTCAGGACAAAAATGTTCTGCATGTTCTCGTGCAGTAATCCATGAAGATGTATATGATCATGTATTAAATCGTGCTGTTGAATTAACAAAAGAATTAACAGTTGCTAACCCAGCAGTATTAGGTACAAACATGGGGCCTGTTAATGACCAAGCTGCATTCGATAAAGTAATGAGCTATGTTGCAATTGGTAAAGAAGAAGGTAGAATTCTAGCAGGTGGCGAAGGGGACGATTCTAAAGGCTGGTTCATCCAACCGACAATCGTTGCTGACGTTGCAGAAGATGCTCGCTTAATGAAAGAAGAAATCTTCGGACCAGTAGTAGCATTCTGTAAAGCAAAAGACTTTGATCATGCGCTTGCAATTGCAAACAATACAGAATACGGTTTAACAGGTGCTGTTGTTACTAACAACCGTGACCATATTGAAAAAGCACGTGAAGAATTCCACGTTGGTAACTTATACTTCAACCGTGGATGTACTGGTGCAATCGTAGGTTACCAACCATTCGGTGGCTTTAACATGTCTGGTACAGACTCTAAAGCTGGTGGACCTGACTACTTAGCACTTCACATGCAAGCAAAAACTACTTCTGAAACTTTATAAGAAATAGTAGAGGAGCTCTTCACAAAATGTGAAGAGCTCCTTTTAAAATTGAAATCCCACATATTACCTTCGTTTGAAGGGGATGAGCTAAAACCTATTAATAGCGGGATAAACATGTGAACAGAAATGAAATGATGAGAAAAGTTGACTTATTAGTCATATTTTTTAGTATTCATTTTGAGAATTTCCTGTATAATACAATTTGAAAGAAAATCTATGGTTCGACAAGGAACACTCTTTTCGGTTTTGCTCACTGAAAGGAGTGTTTTTTTATGTAGCTAAAAATTCTTTCGTGCTTATTACATTTGCATATACGCCATTTAAACTAGCTAAAATTGTATTGTGAATATAAACAGCTGGTATAGTAGCGTTCTTAAAAGAAAGGTCTTTTGTAGCACAAGCATCGTGTATAACGGTACATTGAAATCCAAAATCAAATGCAGCCCTTACTGTAGCATCAATACACATATGAGTCATCATCCCGCATACGACGACATGTTCAATGTCTAAACGCTGTAATTGCTCTAGAAGATTAGTTTCTCGGAAGCTATTTGGATAATGTTTGAGTATAACTGTTTCTTCTCTAAGTGGACGTACCTTCTCATGAATATGTACACCTTCTGTATTAGGTAGGAAAAAAGTAGCGTCATCTTTTATAGCTACGTGTTGGATATGAAAAATAGGTTCGCTGTTTGTTCTAAAGTGTTGTAATAACTGATTAGCATATTCGCTTGCTTCTACTGGATTACGCAATTCCATCTTTCCATTTGGAAAATAATCGTTTTGAATATCGACGAGTAAAAGAGCTGTTTTCATATATTTATCTTCCTCCGAGTTTCATATTCAAATAAATTTATTCAATTCGTAGAGAGGATTCTCCTGTTTAAAAATATGAGGAAGAAGAATTTTACATAACTTTGAAAGTTACTATTTTCTTATGAATTTTCATCTGAAAATTTTAATAAAGGAATAATTAATATTTTTCTAAAAAATGTATTGACTCTTATTATTCTGAGTTCTATAATGAGAATTAATTAAACGACAATTAAATCGATACATTCTTATCCAGAGAGGTGGAGGGACTGGCCCTACGATACCTCAGCAACGGGTTTTTTAATACCGTGCTAACTCCAGCAAGCCATATAAAGGCTTGGAAGATGAGAAGATGTGAACGAGTACATATAAGTGCTCTCCTTCTTATCTTTATGGTTGATAAGAAGGAGGGCACTTTTTATTTTACCTCGAAAGCTCTACTTTAAGTTTTTACAGCATATAGGAGGGGGAAAAATGATTTCTTTTAACAATGTAAGTAAAGTGTATGAATCAGCTGGGCAATCTGTTCATGCGGTGGAGGATGTAACATTATCAGTTGAGAAAGGCGAAATTTTTGGCATTATCGGTTTTAGTGGCGCTGGAAAGAGTACATTATTACGCTTAGTAAATATGTTAGAGAGACCAACGGCAGGAACGATTTCAATAGATGATAAAGATATTACATCATTATCGACGAAAGAATTACGCAAACTAAGACAAAGAATCGGAATGATTTTTCAAAGCTTTAATTTATTTAATTCAAGAACAGTGTTTGGGAATATTGCTTATCCATTAAAGTTAGCGAAATTGCCAAAGAACGAGATAAAAGAACGAGTGAATGAACTGCTGAAGTTTGTAGGGTTAGAAGATAAAGCAAACTATTATCCAGAGCAGTTATCAGGGGGACAAAAGCAGCGAGTTGGCATTGCTAGAGCACTTGCGACATCGCCAGATATTCTTATATGTGATGAGGCAACATCAGCTTTAGATCCAGAAACAACGACAGAAATTCTAAACTTATTAAAGAAAGTAAATCGAGAATACAATTTAACGATTCTTCTTATTACACACGAAATGCATGTTGTGAAAGAAATTTGCCACCGTGTAGCTGTAATGGAGAAGGGAAAAGTTATTGAAGAAGGAAAACTGTTTGACGTTTTCACACAACCAAAAACAAAGACGACTCAAAACTTTGTACGTTCTGTTATTAATGATCATTTACCAGAAAGTGTTCTAGCGAAAATTCAAAATGGTGGTCAAATTTATCGTCTAACATTTACTGGTGAGGAGACAGGACAGCCGGTACTATCATATATCGCAAAAAACTATAACGTTGATGTAAATGTACTGTACGGAAATATTATTGAACTTCAAAATGTGCTATTTGGAAATCTGCTTGTAGAATTGCAAGGTGAGCAGAGGGAAATTCAAAAAGCATTACAACATCTAAGACTGCAAGTGCAGCTGAAGGAGGTAGAAGCTCATGCGAGTTGATTGGAGTATATTTTGGCCGCGCATACTAGATGCGACGGGGGATACCCTCTTAATGGTAATTGTAACCCTTATATTCGCTACAATTCTGGGTATACCTCTAGGTTTACTTTTATATGTAACGAGAAAAGGAAACTTTTTAGAAAATAAATGGGTCTTTTCTATTCTTAACATCATAATTAATACAATTCGTCCGGTACCATTCATTATCTTTTTAGTAGCTTTAAGCCCACTAACAAGAAGCGTTATTGGAACGACGATTGGAACAGCAGCAGCAATTTTCCCGATGACGTTAGTCGCATCAATTGGTATTGCTAGAATGGTTGAAACAAATCTTGTTTCCGTTCCGAAAGGAGTAATTGAAGCAGCGCAAGCAATGGGCGCCTCGCCAATTAGAATCGTTTTTGAAATCCTTGTACCAGAAGCGTTAGCACCATTAATCTTAGGTGTCACATTTATGACAGTTGGTTTAATTGAATTTTCTGCAGTTGCTGGGCTTGTCGGTGGTGGCGGTCTTGGTGACTTGGCAATGACATATGGTTATCAACGTTTTGATACATCAGTTATGTTCGTAACGGTTGTTTTACTTATTATTCTCGTGCAGATAGCTCAAAATTTAGGAAACTACTTTGCGAAAGTCTTGTTACGCAGATCATAAAAAGGAAAAGAGGAAAAGAAAATGAAGAAAATTTTAGCATTTGCATTATCAGCAATTGTAGGAGTCTCAGCATTAAGTGGCTGCTCAAGTGGAGACACGGGTGCAGGAGCGAAAGAAAAAGTAATTCGCGTCGGTGTAACTGGAACGGATGGAGACGCTTGGGAAATTTTGAAGAAAAAAGCTGAAAAAGAAGGGATTAAGATTAAACTGGTGGAGTTCTCTGATTATACAACTCCAAATAAAGCTTTAGCTGATGGAGATATTGAATTAAACTCATTTCAGCATATTGCTTTCTTAGAGCAATTTAAAAAAGAGCATAAGTTAGATATTACAGCTGTTGGTACAACGCAAATTGCGCCAATGGGTTTATACTCTGAAAAATATAAGAAGGCAAATGAAATTCCAGATGGTTCAGAAATTGCAATTCCAAACGATCCAACGAACCAAGCACGTGCATTAAAACTTCTTGATGCAGCTGGAGTATTAAAGCTTAAAAAAGATTTTGGCTTATTTGGAGATCCAAGCGGCATTGCTGAAAATCCGAAGAAGTTAAAAATCACGCCGGTTATCGCACAGCAAACACCTCGTGTGTTAAAAGATGTAGCGGCATCAGTTATTAATAACGGTGTTGCTGGTCAAGCTGGATTAGATCCAGCGAAGGATCCTATTTTCTTAGAAGATCCAAAGAATGAAAATGCGAAGCCTTATATTAATATTTTCGCAGCTCGTACGAAAGATAAAGATGATCCAACACTGAAAAAAGTAATTGAATTGTATCATTCAAAAGAAGTAACAGATGCAATTAAGAAAGAAACGAATGATGGTTCAATTTCAGTTGATCTTTCACTTGAGGAGCTTGAAAAAATCGTAAAATAATGATTGGGTTTAATGGACTAACAGAAGGAACCCCTCCGCTGTTAGTTCGTTCAACATATAATCTACTTAACAAACGAACCCTAATTCTGTACCTTCCAATTTTGTATAACGTAGAATCCAATGTTTGTTAAGTAGAGTAATGGACCAGGAGTTTTCCTGGTCTTTTTTTATGAATGAAAGTAGCTAGCGAACAGTAAGGTAATCCAAATTATAATGGGATAAGAAAATAAGCTGAAAAGGAGTGTAATTACGAATTGCTTTTGATGAATTAAGTGTTTTTTTGATAAAACAAAGAAAATAGAAAAGAGAGTAATGAAAAATGCTGATATTACGCCGGGGTTATAGGAGCGATAAATGAAAAACAAAATAATATGTTGAACAGAGTTAAAGAAGATGGCCCCTTGTATAAAAATAATCCAGCATATAGAAGACAAGAAGTTAAGTTGATATAGAAAGACGATAAGTAATACAAAGATTGTTAATACGGAAATGGCAATGAAAAATTGTTGGCTAGTTATAAGGCGGATTGAAAATTGATTAGCAAGGTATTGTGGCATTTGGAAAGCTTCTTCAAGGTTATGAATGAAAAATAATAAGGGAATGATCCAGAGTATAGTAGTGGAATGCTTTTTCATCAACTTACATCACTCCAATAAAGTATAGAAAGCCTAAAAAAGGCCCTCTATACAGATAGTTATTCAATTATGATATTTTTTAAATTATTTTCATGATGCTCTCGTTCTTTCGGATAAGCAGCTAGCTCCTCTTGCAAAATATTTAATATTTGCTTAGCTGATTGCTGGATTGGATTAGGTAGCTCTTCTAATATATGCATCCCGACTTTTACTTTTGTACGAATTACCCTTCGTAGTAGTTCCTCATGCATGCACTACACCTCCAAACCGAATGTTTAGTATATCTTCTTCAAATTTTGCTCCTTGAATAGAAAGGTGTGTTAACGTTTTTGGCAATGTAATATTTCGTTTCACAGAGCCAGCTCGAATAATTAGCTCATCACCTTTTTGATTTAATGAAAGTTCACTTTTGTTTGAGAAGGGAATAGAAAGAATGAAAATATAATCATCGCCATCTTTTCTTACATATTGTGTGCGGCCGTTAAATTTCACTTCAGTAGGACAATGATCAGTTTTAAATAAAGCATCTCCTACACGCTCTAACATGGGTAAACCAACAACTTCTTGTTCAAACATTGGAGCTTCGTAAATAGGAAGTGGATCAAAACTATTTTGAATTAATGTTTTATATTTCTTTTGCGTATCTTTCCATGCTTGAAAATAAGGATCGGTGACGGTGTTAGGGATGACGCGATTAATCATAATGGCATCTACGTTATAATCGTATAAATTTAAATAAGTAAAGCTACGCTGAGCTTCTTTAATGACCATTTTTTCAGGATTTACAACGATGCGGATACTTGTTACTTCTCGGTTTGATAAAATATCTCTCATTTCTCCGAGCTGTTCAAGTGTATTTGTTAATTCGTCCATAATATCGTCGGTTGGAAGAGGGACACCAAGGAGTGGTTGAGCTACAGGACGAACGACTTTTAAAACTTTTCTTTTAATAGGAAACAATTTTTCCATCCACCAGCCGAGCATGTCTGGAAAGCTTAGCATTGCTAATGTTTCTCCTGTTGGAGCACAATCAATAATGATAACATCATATGTGTTTTGTTTATAATAATCGAGTACGCGAAGTAAGCTAATTAAATCTTCCATACCAGGAAACATCGTTAATTCTTCTGTTGTAATATCATCGGCTGCTTTGGAAGTGAAGAGTAGTGTAATATATTTCTGTAATTTTCCCCATCCTTTTTCCATCTCATAAATCGTATTAATTTCTTGTGCCCACAAATTTTCACGAATTTCTAATGGCTCAGAAGATAGCTTTATACCAAATGAATCTCCTAAACTATGAGCAGGATCTGTACTCATGACTAAAGTTTTTAATCCTTGTTTTGCGCTTTGAATTGCTGTTGCTGCTGAAATGCTAGTTTTTCCTACGCCGCCTTTACCTGTATACAAAATAATTCTCATCATTCATATCTCCTTTGTTTCGAATGTCGAATATTACGAGTGTCGAAGTAAATGATTGAATAAAAACCCAGATAGGGTTTTATTCAATCGGAATGTTTTTCATTTTAGGTGTAGAAACTTTTTCTTCTGTTTTTTGCTGTGACGTAGCAATGTGATTCATAATCTTTTGGAAGATTTGTAGTAAGAATGCTTTTTCTTCTTCTGACAATGCTTCTGTCACTAAGCTAAAGTAATGGGCTGCATTTTGTTTTACTTCTTGAACGAGCATTACGCCGTTGTCTGTTAATCGAATTAATACAATACGTCGGTCGTTTTCATCACGGTAGCGCTCAATATATCCCTTTTTTACAAGGCGATTTACAACGCCCGTCGTTGTACTCATCGGTATATCAAGAAGATCAGCAATTTTCGTCATTGTAATATCTGTATTTCGTTCCATCCAAAGTAAACAAAATACTTCTGTTTTAGAAAGTGTTAAATCTAGGCTTACCCATTCTTCAGGATAGAAAAGTTTCTTGGCGTTATCTAGCAGTAAGTCTAAAAAATGTTCATATTGCAACAATTAGTTCCACTCCCGTATATTTCGAGGTTCGTAATATTTGTTTTTATTTTATGTGGAATAGAAATAATTGTCAATATTTTTTGTTTGTTTTTTCAGATTAGACAGAAAACTATCTTTAAAATAGTATTCTTTTATGATAGATTTATAAATATAAAACTAGAATTTACATAAAAATCCATCATGGTAAATATACTTATCTATAATGGGTGTACAGCTAACGAGGAGGAGAACGATGAGAAGACGTAATACGCAAGCGTTCACATTTTTAGCATGGACTTCATTTGTTTGTGCGCTTTCAGGTATGCTAATTGGGATTTATACGTTAGATGAAACGCTTAGTGTAAAAGGATACTATTTAATTGGAACATTATTTTTAACGATGTCTTGTTTTGTGTTGCAAAAAACAATTCGTGATAACGAAGAAGATAACGAGAGATTCCCAAAAAATAAACCGTTAGATAAAGAGTAAATTGTAAAGAAAGGCATTTGCCTTTCTTTTTTTATGTAAAAATGGCGTAAGTACTCTGTGTTGACTTGCTTGAAGTACTGAAAATTTGGTATCATCAATAGTATTGTAGATTGAACGATATATTATGGAGGTGGCCTAGCCGTGTCAAGAATTTCCGTTGAGAATGTAAAGCACGTAGCACATTTAGCACGTCTTGCAATTACTGATCAAGAAGCAGAAAAATTTCAAAAACAACTAGATGCAATTGTTACATTTGCAGAACAGTTAAATGAATTAGATACAACAGATGTAAAACCAACAACTCATGTATTAACGATGAAAAATGTTATGCGTGAAGATGTAGCAGAAAAAGGTTTACCAGTCGAAGAAGTATTAAAAAATGCACCGGATCACAAAGATAATCAAATCCGTGTTCCAGCAGTATTAGAATAGAGGAGGGGAATTTCGATGTCATTATTTGATCATTCGGTATCAGAGTTACATAAGAAATTAAACAACAAAGAAATTTCCGTTACGGATTTAGTAGAAGAATCTTACAAACGTATTGCGGATGTTGAAGATAACGTAAAAGCTTTTCTTACATTAGATGAAGAAAATGCACGCGCGAAAGCGAAAGAATTAGATGCAAAGATTGGTGCTGAAGATAATGGTTTATTATTCGGTATGCCAATTGGTGTAAAAGATAACATTGTAACTAACGGTCTTCGTACAACTTGTGCGAGCAAAATGTTAGCAAACTTCGATCCAATTTATGATGCGACAGTTGTGCAAAAGCTAAAAGCTGCTGACACAATTACAATCGGTAAATTAAACATGGACGAGTTCGCAATGGGTTCTTCAAATGAAAACTCAGGATTCTACGCTACGAAAAATCCATGGAACTTAGATTACGTTCCGGGCGGATCTAGTGGTGGTTCTGCAGCAGCTGTAGCAGCAGGAGAAGTACTATTCTCTCTAGGTTCTGATACGGGTGGTTCTATCCGTCAGCCAGCTGCATATTGCGGTGTTGTAGGTTTAAAACCAACTTACGGACGCGTATCTCGTTACGGATTAGTAGCATTCGCATCTTCACTTGACCAAATCGGACCGATTACACGTACAGTAGAAGACAATGCATACTTATTACAAGCTATTTCAGGTATTGACCGCATGGATGCAACTTCTGCAAATGTTGAAGTTGGAAACTATTTAGCTGGTTTAACAGGCGATGTTAAAGGTTTACGCATTGCTGTACCGAAAGAATACTTAGGCGAAGGTGTTGGCGAAGAAGCTCGTGAGTCAGTACTAGCTGCTTTAAAAGTATTAGAAGGTATGGGCGCAACTTGGGAGGAAGTATCTCTTCCGCACTCTAAATACGCTCTAGCAACGTATTACTTACTATCTTCTTCTGAAGCATCTGCTAACCTTTCACGCTTTGATGGCGTGCGTTACGGTGTTCGTTCTGATAATGTAAATAACTTATTAGATCTTTACAAAAACACACGTAGTGAAGGTTTCGGTGATGAAGTTAAACGTCGTATTATGCTTGGTACATTTGCTCTTAGCTCTGGTTACTATGATGCATATTACAAAAAAGCACAACAAGTACGTACATTAATTAAGAACGACTTTGAAAATGTATTTGCTAACTATGATGTTATTATTGGACCAACAACACCAACTCCGGCATTTAAAGTGGGAGAAAAAGTTGACGATCCAATGACAATGTATGCAAATGACATTTTAACAATCCCAGTAAACTTAGCGGGTGTTCCAGCGATTTCAGTTCCATGTGGATTTGGTGCTAACAACATGCCACTTGGTCTACAAATCATTGGTAAACACTTCGATGAAGCGACAATTTACCGCGTTGCACATGCGTTTGAGCAAGCAACAGACTATCATACAAAAAAAGCAAGTCTGTAAGGAGGCGAGCATAGATGAATTTAGAAACAATTATTGGTTTAGAGGTTCACGTTGAGTTAAAAACAAATTCGAAAATTTTCTCTGCGAGTCCAACAGAATTCGGAGCGGAGCCAAATACACAAACAAGTGTAATTGACTTAGGATACCCAGGGGTGCTTCCTACTTTAAATAAAGAAGCAGTTAACTTTGCAATGAAAGCTGCAATGGCATTAAACTGTGAAATCGCAACGGAAACAAAGTTTGACCGTAAAAACTATTTCTATCCAGATAACCCGAAAGCTTACCAAATCTCTCAATTTGATAAGCCAATTGGTGAAAATGGTTGGATTGAAATCGAAGTAGACGGTAAAAAGAAACGTATCGGTATTACACGTCTTCATTTAGAAGAAGATGCTGGTAAATCAACGCATACAGCTGATGGTTCATTAGTAGACTACAACCGTCAAGGTATGCCTTTAATCGAGATCGTATCTGAGCCAGATATGCGTACGCCAGAAGAAGCATATGCATACTTAGAGAAGTTAAAATCAATCATTCAATACACTGGTGTATCTGATTGTAAGATGGAAGAAGGTTCCTTGCGTTGTGATGCGAACATTTCTCTTCGTCCAGTTGGACAAGAGAAGTTCGGTACAAAAGCGGAACTGAAAAACTTAAACTCATTCACTTACGTACAAAAAGGTCTTGAGCATGAGCAAGTGCGCCAAGAAAAAGAACTGTTATCTGGTGGTATCATCCAACAAGAAACACGTCGTTATGATGAAGCAACGAAGAAAACAATCTTAATGCGTGTGAAAGAAGGATCTGACGATTACCGTTATTTCCCGGAGCCAGACTTAGTTGAACTTTACATCGACGATGAGTGGAAAGAAGCAGTTCGTGCCTCTATTCCAGAACTTCCAGATGCGCGTAAAGCTCGCTACGTTGCAGAAATTGGCTTACCAGCTTATGATGCACACGTATTAACATTAACGAAAGAAATGTCTGATTTCTTTGAAGCAACTGTTGCAGGCGGTGCTGATGCGAAATTAACATCGAACTGGTTAATGGGTGAAGTACTTGCATACTTAAACAAACAACAAAAAGAATTAAAAGACGTTGCATTAACGCCTGCTGGTTTATCTAAAATGGTTCAATTAATTGAAAAAGGTACAATTTCTTCTAAAATCGCGAAGAAAGTATTTAATGAATTAATTGAAAAAGGTGGAGACCCAGAAGAAATCGTTAAAGCGAAAGGTCTTGTTCAAATTTCTGACGAGGGTACACTTCGTAAAGTTGTAACAGAAATTCTTGATAATAATGAGCAATCTATCGAAGACTTTAAAAACGGTAAAGACCGTGCAATTGGCTTCTTAGTTGGTCAAATTATGAAAGCTACAAAAGGACAAGCCAATCCACCGCTTGTTAACAAAATCTTACTTGAAGAGATTAATAAGCGATAATAGTAGTGACTTTTAAAGATTAAGCAGAAAAACACCCGTACATGGGTGTTTTTCTAGGTTAATCAAACGTTTGTTTAAATGAGACAAAATCGTTTAAACAAACGTTTGATTAACTGTCAAAAGTGGAAAAATGTTTGTATAGCAACTATGGTATGATAGTTGCAAAAAGGTGGGAATAATGATAAATCTAAACATAGAGGTTTTTTTCATCTCATGAAATAATAGATAGTTATTATTCGTTATATGTAAATTTTTATGGAAGAATGGATAGAAATAAAGTGAAACTTTAATCAGTAGGAGGTTCATCCAAAGCTGATTATTAGCCCACACCAATCGGGCATTTACTGCCCGCAAATAGCGGGATAAATTTTTTGGTTAAATAAAACAAAACCATTGAAATGAATATTTACTTTTGATGGACTACACGAATCGGGTTCTTACTGCCTGTTTGAGCGGGATAAAAGAAGGATAGCAAGATGAGAGGAGGTAGGCATGGGAATACTGAATAGAAGTTCGGTATGTTCTTTTTCGATACATAAAGAAATTTCCTGTGCTAATAAATGATGAAGCGAGCAAGAATTATTTATAATCCTACTTCTGGGCGTGAGCTATTTAAGAAGAGCTTACCAGAAGTATTACAAAAATTAGAACAAGCTGGCTATGAGACATCTTGTCATGCGACAACGGGCCCTGGAGACGCTACTGTGGCGGCGAGGCAAGCTGCGGATCGTAAGTTTGATGTTGTTATTGCCGCTGGTGGCGACGGTACATTAAATGAAGTAGTAAACGGTTTAGTTGGACATGAATTCCGTCCGAAATTTGGAATTATTCCAGTTGGAACGACAAATGACTTTGCACGTGCGATTGGTGTACCTCGTTCTATTGAAGAGGCAGCAGATATTATTTGCGAAGGAAAAACAGTGCCATTAGACCTTGGTAGAGCGAACGATACATACTTTATTAACATCGCTGGTGGCGGTCGTATTACAGAATTAACATACGAAGTACCGAGTAAGTTAAAGACAGTATTAGGACAACTTGCTTATTACCTAAAAGGTATTGAGATGTTACCATCATTACATCCAACATATGTTGAAATTGAGTATGATGGAAAATTACTACAAGAAGAAATTACGATGTTTTTAATTACGAATACTCGTTCAGTAGGTGGATTTGAAAAGGTAGCACCGTATGCATCTATTAACGATGGGTTATTCGACCTGTTAGTACTGAAAAAAGGTTCTATCGCTGATTTGATTAAAGCAGCAACACAAGCACAACGTGGTGAACATATTAACAACCCAAAAGTGTTATATACACAAGCGAACCGAATTAAAGTACATTCACCAGATAAACTAATGATTAATTTAGATGGTGAGTACGGTGGAGATGCACCGATGGAATTCGAAAATATATATCATTGTTTAGAACTATTTGTTCCTGAACATCAAGAGGATGCCCTGTAAAGGCATCCTTTTTTACTTTGTTAAAACGAATTGTAAATTGGGAGTTAGTTTGATTTTTATGGTATTTTTACAATTCTTTTATTTTACATCCATATTTTATTGATACACTGGAGGAGATAAGAAACGAGAGGTAGGGTGCTATGGAGAAGGTAAAAGCAATACTATTTGATAAAGATGGGACATTAATGGATTTTCATTCAATCTGGATAAAAGTAGCTGAAGAACTTGTAGCTGAATGTATAAGTTTATATCATTTACCAAGTACAATAGGGCAGACCTTATTAGAAGAGATTGGTGTAGAGGGAGCATTTGTTAATCCGAGGAGTGCAATAGCTGCTGGAACAAGCCTTGATGTAGCGAAGGGGCTTTGTAATTATATTGAGTCTGCTAGAGAAGAAGAGATGCATCAGTGGGTAAGTGAGAAGTTATTTTCCCTTATGTATGAGTATCGTTCGCATATGAAAATGACAGCGGATTTACCGAAAGTGTTACAGGCATTAAAAGATAAAGGATTTATATTAGGGGTTGTCACGGCGGACGATTTTGCACCGACAGAATTATTTTTAAAACAATATAAGTTGGAAAACTTTTTTGATTATATTATAGCCTCGGATACATTCCCGGCGCAAAAACCAGATAAAAAGATTATAGAAGTGTTTTGTGAGAAATTTAATTTAGAATCATGTGAGGTTGCGGTTGTTGGAGATACGCCAACTGATTTACATTTAGCCAAAAATGGCGATTGCTATGCAATTGGGGTGCTATCTGGTACGGGAGACCGTCCAACATTAGAACCACTTGCTGATTTAGTGTTAGATTCTGTTGGGGAGTTTATTTCTCAATCGGGTGAGTTTTTCTGGGAGAAAGAAAAGTCTAATGTGTAAGGAAAATAAGTCTATAAAGACTCTTAATGAGTCTTTATAGACTTATTTTTGTGCCTGGATACAAAGAATATAGGATAAATGCTAGAAAAGAAAGTTGGCATACATTTTGCAATAAAAAGAGAAAACAATGTAAAGAAAAGGATGGGGTACGCAATGAACACGAAAAAATTTGCTAAAGTAAATGAACAAATTCCAGGACCGAAAGCGGCATCTTTATTAGAACGCCGTCAAAATATAGTACCAAAAGGAGTAAGTAACGGCATCCCAACGTTTGTACAATCTGCAAATGGTGCTCTTGTAACAGATGTTGATGGCAATCAGTACATTGATTTTGCAGGAGCAATCGGGACAATTAACGTAGGACATTGTCATCCAACGGTTAAAGAAGCGCTCCATAAACAAGTCGATCAATACATTCATACTGGATTTAATGTCATGATGTATGAGCCATATATTGAATTAGCGGAAAAGCTTGCGGCATTGGCACCAGGAAGTTTCGATAAGCAAGTCCTCTTTTTAAATAGTGGTGCAGAAGCAGTTGAGAACGCGGTGAAAATTGCTCGTAAATATACGAAGAGACCTGGTATTATCGCATTTTCTAAGGGTTTCCACGGGCGTACATTAATGACAATGACGATGACAAGTAAAGTGAAGCCATATAAATTTGGGTTTGGTCCCTTTGCTCCAGAAGTATATAAAGCGCCATTCCCATACGAATACCGTCGCCCAGAGGGATTAACGGAAGAGCAGTATGATGATTTTATTATTGAAGAGTTTAAGAACTTCTTCATATCGGAAGTAGCGCCAGAAACAATTGCAGCTGTTGTAATGGAACCTGTTCAAGGGGAAGGTGGATTTATCGTCCCAAGTAAGAAATTTGTTCAAGAAGTACGCCGCATTTGTTCAGAGAATGGCATCTTATTTGTAGCGGATGAAATACAAACAGGCTTTAGTCGTACAGGAAAATATTTTGCAATTGATCATTATGATGTCGTTCCAGATTTAATTACAGTGTCTAAATCATTAGGGGCTGGTGTACCGATAAGTGGTGTCATTGGACGTAAAGAAATTATGAATGAGTCTGCACCCGGTGAACTGGGTGGAACGTATGCAGGAAGTCCATTAGGATGTGCGGCTGCATTAGCTGTTCTCGATGTAATAGAAAATGAGAAATTAAATGATAGAGCGATAGAATTAGGGAAAGTCGTAATGAACCGATTCGAAGAGATGAAAAATAAATATCATTGCATCGGTGATGTGCGTGGGTTAGGAGCAATGTGTGCATTTGAGGTCGTTCAAGATCGTAAGACGAAAGCACCTGACAAAACGTTAACGGCTAATCTATGTGCAGAAGCAAATAAGCGTGGGTTACTTTTATTATCAGCAGGAACATATGGAAATGTTATCCGTGTGTTAATGCCTTTAGTTATTACAGATGAGCAACTTGAAGAAGGTTTAACAATAATTGAAGAATCATTGCAAGCTTGTTATGAGCAAACAAACATCGCTCGCGTTTAAAAACTGAAGTATAAATAGCAAACATTCTAGCTGACTCTATATTAAATGCAGAAAATTCACTTTATAATAAAGGTAGTGAAGTGGATCGATGGATTTGAAGTTAGGGGGGGCTAGGATGGTTGCAGAAAAGGAACGAGTGTTAATGGATTTAAAAGATGTATTTGAATATGCGTTTGACGAAATTTTTGTTACAGATGAGCAAGGGATCGTTGTACGTGTAAATAGTACATGTGAAAGGCACTATCAACTAGCTGCAGAAGAGTTAGTTGGTAAGCATGTAAAAGAACTACAAAAGGATGGAATCTTTTATCCATCAGCGACATTAGAAGTGATTGAAAAAAAGAGGCCAATTGAACTCGTTCAAACTACAAAATCAGGAGAGTATTTACACGTTCGTACAAGGCCTGTTTTTGATGATGAGGGAAATTTAAGAAGAGTGATTAGTTATTCTCGGGACCTTACTGAACTCTATCAATTACGTCAAAAGGTAGAGGAAATGGATAATCAGCTAAAAACATATAAAAAAGAATTAAGAGAAACATATGAGCATGAAGGACTTATTTTTAAAAGTCTAGCTATGCAAAAAATAGTCGATACAATCAAAAAAGTATCTGTAGTGGATAGTACTGTTCTCGTTTTAGGCGAGACTGGAGTAGGAAAAAGTCGATTAGTACGCCATTTACATGAAGTGAGTCACCGTAAGAATGAAAGTTTCTATGAAATTAATTGTGCGGCATTGCCAACTAATTTAATTGAATCGGAGCTTTTTGGATATTCAGGTGGATCTTTTACAGGTGCGAATCGTGAAGGGAAAAAGGGACTATTAGAATCCGCGCATAAAGGAACTCTTTTTTTAGATGAAATCGGTGAAATGCCGATTGAAATTCAAGCGAAGCTTTTGCAAGTATTGCAAGAAAAAACATTTCGTCCTATAGGCGGAAGAGAATTAAAAAAAGTGGATGTTCGAATTGTGGCGGCAACAAATAGAGATTTAAGCGAGATGGTGAAACAAGGAACATTTCGGAAAGATTTATACTATCGTCTGAATGTCATTCCAATTGCAATTCCCCCGCTTAGGGAGAGAACAGAAGATATTTTGCCGCTTATTTATCATTACTTGCAGCACTTTAATAAAAAGTACGGACGTGATGTGAAACTAGCGCCGAGTACGTTACAAATGTTTGTTGGATATCCGTGGGAAGGAAACAATAGAGAAATAGAGAATGTAATTGAGAGAATTGTTATTACTGTCGATGATGTTGTAACGGTACAGGATTTGCCACTCTCTATGCAAGAGGCTGCAGTTGAACAATCGGGGCAAAGCCTTTATAAAATGCTGGAAGAGGTAGAGAGAAATATTATTCTTAAAGCGTATAAAACGTATGGATCAAGTTATAAAGTGGCTGAGTTTTTGCAAATTAGTCAATCTGCTGCTACTAGGAAAATTAAGAAGTTCATAGAGGAGGAAGAAAACATTGGATAAAAAGGCGACTTTCGTAAGTATAGATAAAAAGGCGATGTATATAAATGGTGAGTGGATTACACTACAAGAACAAATTGAAGTAAATAATCCTGCGACGAAGGAAATATTTGCAACTGTACCAAAAGGCGGAGTAACAGAGGCAAAGCAAGCTGTTGATGCTGCACATGAAGCTTTTAAAACGTGGTCTAAGTTAACGGCAGCAGATCGTGCCACGAAGTTAAAAAAGTGGTTTACGCTTATTGATGAAAATAAAGAAGAGATCGCAGCGATTATGACGAAGGAACAAGGAAAGCCGTTTGCAGAAGCGCTTGGTGAAGTAAATTATGCAAACAGTTTTGTTGAATGGTATGCAGAAGAGGGGAAACGCGTATATGGTGAAATGATTCCTGCTTCTCATCCGAATAAGCGCATTTTAGTTATGAAGCAACCAGTTGGCGTTATGGCAGCTATTACACCTTGGAACTTCCCAGCTGCTATGATTACGAGAAAGGTAGCCCCAGCGCTTGCAGCAGGCTGTACAACCGTTGTGAAACCGGCAAGTCAAACGCCATTAACTGCATTGAAATTAGCTGAATTAGCTCATGAAGCAGATATTCCAAAGGGCGTAATCAATATCGTAACAGGTAGTGCAAAAGCAATTGCTGATACATGGATGGAAGATGGTCGCGTTCGAAAAGTGTCCTTTACAGGGTCAACGGAAATCGGGAAAGAGTTAATGGCTAGTGCGGCGCAAACGATGAAAAAAGTTTCGCTTGAGTTAGGGGGACACGCTCCGTTTATCGTAATGAATGATGCAGATTTAGATAAAGCAGTAGAAGCGGTGATTGGTTCGAAATTCCGTAATGCAGGACAAACGTGTATATGTACAAACCGAGTATTCGTTCAAGAAGAAGTATACGAAGTATTTGTAGAGAAGTTCCAAAAGGCAGTAGGGCAGTTGAAAGTAGGAGACGGTTTCGGTGACGGAACGACTGTCGGGCCACTTATTGATGAGAATGCAGTTTCAAAAGTACAAGAACATATTGAAGATGCTATTCAAAAAGGTGGAACAGTTTTATATGGTGGTCAAAAGGTCGCAGAGTTAGAGGGACATTTCATTCAACCGACTGTAATTGGGTTGGCAAATGATACGATGCTTTGTATGAATGAAGAAACATTTGGGCCAGTGGCACCAGTTGCGAAATTTAAAACAGTTGATGAAGTAATTGAACGTGCAAATAATACACCATATGGTTTAGCTGCGTATATTTTCACGAAAGACATTAGCCAAGCATTCCAAATTAGTGAAGCGCTAGAGTACGGTATTATTGGTCTAAACGATGGTCTTCCATCAGTTGCACAAGCACCATTCGGTGGATTTAAAGAAAGTGGTATCGGCCGTGAAGGAGGCCATTTCGGCATCGAGGAATATTTAGAAATTAAATATATTTCATTAGGACTATAAGTAGTATACTAGAATCTCTATAAGGTAACAGAGAAGGAGATTCTAGTATGGTATATTGGCTATTATTACTTGTTACAATTATTTTTGAAGTAGCTGGAACAATCGCAATGAAACTATCAAATGGTTTAACAAAGCTCGTTCCAAGTGTACTTATTTTCGTATTTTATGGAATTTGTTTCAGCGTGTTTGCTATCGTCGTTAAAAAGATTCATTTAAGTATTGCTTATGCCATTTGGTCTGGCGTTGGAACGTTACTTATTACAATCATTAGTGTGTATTTTTTTAAAGAGCATATTAGCTTATTCCAAGCATTTTGTATTCTCTTTATCGTATTAGGAGTAATTGGGCTTAAAGTATCATCAGCATCATAAAAGGCTATCTTCCTGTGTGGAAGATAGCCTTTTACTTTTATCCCGCTATTTTCCGGGCAGTAAGACCCTCACCTCAAAATTCAGCGAAAGCAAAGAAGTTAGGTGGGGGATCGGGCTGCCCGTAAAAGCCCAATTGGTGAGGGCTAATTAAAGTTTCACTTTATTAAAACGCCCAGTTACCTTTACGGAAGATAGGCTCATGTCTGCCGTCAGCTGTAATACCGTCAATATCAAGCTCAGCTGATCCAATCATGAAGTCGTTGTGTGTGATACTAGCGTTTGCGCCGTTTTCAGCAAGTTCTTCTTTAGACATTGTTTTTCCGCCAACTAAGTTAAATGCATAAGCATTTCCGATTGCAAGGTGGCAAGATGCATTTTCGTCAAATAGTGTATTGTAGAATAAAACATTTGTGTTTGAAATTGGTGAGTCATGAGGTACTAAAGCTACTTCTCCTAAGAAGTGAGAACCTTCATCTGTTTCTACTAAATGTTTTAAAGCTTCTTCACCAGCTTCAGCTTTATAGTCTACGATACGTCCGTTTTCAAATGTTAACGTGAAATTATCGATAATATTACCTGCAAATGCTAACGGTTTTGTACTAGAAACTTGGCCGTTTACACCTGTTTTAAGTGGCATTGTAAATACTTCTTCAGTTGGAATATTAGCCATAAATGGTACGTTCTTTTCATTTAAGCTACCAGCACCAGCCCATACATGTTTTTCTGGAAGTTCGATTGTTAAATCTGTTCCAGGACCTGTATAGTGAAGAGCTTTATAATGCTTTTCGTTTAAGTAATCCACTTTTGTATGTAATGTTTCATCATGTTCTTTCCATGCTTCTACAGGATTTTCTAAATCAGCACGAGTAGCTTTGAAAATAGCATCCCATAACTTTGCTTCTTGTTCTTCTGGCGCTACGTCAGGGAATACTTTCGCAGCCCATTCTTTCGTAGGAACAGAAATTACACACCAGCTTACTTTATCGGCTTGTACGTAATCACGGTATACTTTCATCGCTTCTCCAGCTACTTTATGAGCTGTTGCGATACGTGTTGCTTCTACACCTTTTAATAAATCAGGGTTTTCTGCATAGATAGACATAAATGCAGCGCCTTCTTTTGCTAATTCTTCACGAGCATGTGCTTTCCAAGAAGGGAATTCAGAGAAAGCTTCTTCAGGAGCTAGATCGAACTTTAAGCGTGTTAACGTCTCATCATTCCAATCCACATATACGTGTTTTGCACCAGATTTATATGCTTTCTCTGTAACGAGGCGTACAAATTGTACAGCTTCAAGAGGTGCACTAATTGATAAAGTTTGTCCAGGTTGAATATTAACACCAACATTAACTGCAAGAGCAGCATATTTCTCTAACGTTTGTTCAAATGACATATGTATAATCTCCTTTAATTTGAAAGATTTCTTACTATATATAATACAAGAAAATTCTAAAAATATATATAAATATAAAGTAAAAAGAGAGCTCAAAATGTATTGAGCTCTTACATTTACTTAATTGAAGAAGCAAACTGCTCTACAGTCGTTGTATGGTGTATACGAACGCGCTTCATCTTTAACAATTCATCAGGTTCACCCTTCGTAATGAATTGCCCAGGTTTTGTCGTTGTCGCAAATTGATAATACTTCTTCGTTTCTGCAACAACCTTATCATCTACATGACCGAATGGATAAGCAATCGCGATAACAGGCTTACCTGTTATTTTTTCTAGCTTTTCTTTTGAACCTTTTAACTCTTCCTCATAGTTTGTAATTTTCGGTAAGTCTGCATGTGTTGCAGTATGAGATTGTACTGAGAAAATGCCGGAATCAACCATTTCTTTTATTTCAGAAGTAGAAAGGGCACCTTCTACATCAACGTTATCAACAATCATATATTCTGTTGCTGCCGGTTTAAAAGTATCATCTTTTAGCTTTTGTAAAACGCGAAATGCATTCATATTATTTTTCATACCGTCATCAAATGTAACGAAAATCGGTTTATTTACTTTATTTATATCGCCCCAGCGTTCAAACGTTAACAGCGTATAACCATTGTCCTTTAAATGTTTCATTTGTGCTTCAAAGTTAGCTGGTGAGACGAATAAGTCTTTAATACCTTGACCATGATAATCATCAATTGCGTGATACATAAGAACAGGAACCTTTTGTTCGAAAGTAATAGTAGATTTCGTAAGCGGGATTGTTTTCCCATCTTCTTTCATTCCTGTTGCTTCAATTTGGAACTCACCGCGTTTTCCTTCAAATTCCTTTATATCAAAAGGAAGTGTGAATTGTTTCTCTTTTTCTTTAGAAGAAAAAGATTTAGCACGTTCCTTGCCATCAGCTGTGCGCCAAATTTTATATTGTACTTCATTTAAAGAATCTTTTATGTCTGTAATATGAATACTTGTGTTTGTAGATTCGTGTGTAACTGCATTATATGAGATTTTACCTTGTTTTTGCACAGTCTCTTCTTGTTTCTTAATCCCTTGAGCCGTTTTCTCTTTTTTAGGTTCTGGACTTACATTGTTAGTATTACAGCCTGTTAGAATGGCAGACGTACATAAAGCAATTGCTGCGTATTTTCTCATGAAAATCACCTTCTATTGTGTAGTATGTTGCATATTGACATTAAAATCCCCACCGCTATAAGAGTGGTGGGGATATACCCTTGTTCATCATATCATTTGAAGAAAATGAGGGGAATATGATTTTTAGGAGGCTATTAAGGTAATAGATTAGTGATTTTGAATAGATGTATTTTTTTGTTTCTTATTAGAATTAATAATAATATAACCGACTACAAAGATAAGAGGAATAATGAAGACATAGATAGGCATTCCCCATACATAATAGCTTTTCAGCGTTAAGACTAGTAAATGTAAGAAATCGAAAATTGCGTGGGCTTTCATAATATCCTCCAATGGTTTTTTTGAAAATTATAACATTTTAAACTTGTTATTTGTATAATTTGGAAAGTGATTTAAGCTAATTTTAAAGTAAGAAGAAGACTTATTAATATGCAATTTTGCATACAGATATGGATTTTATTAAAATATAAAGATTTTATACTATAATAAAAACCGCTATAAAACTAAGTAAGAATAATGTATGGAGTGGAGAATAGAAATGAAATATAAAAAAATAATATATATCTTTTTCATATCGCTATTTATAGTTGGTTGTCAAAGTGAAGTGAGTAAAGCGAATAGTGTGGAAGAGTATATTCCATCGCATCTTATGAATGCGGAAGTGACGGCGGATATTATGACACTAGAATTTCCTTATGAGATAAAAGAGAAATTAGAGAAAATAGGAAATAAAATGAGCGATAGTATTACAAATAATTTAGATTGGTATTTGAAGTATGCCGAAGAAGAAATTATACCGAAAAAAACGTTTCCTTATCATCAAAACTTAGGTATTACAAAAGAAGAATATGATTTTATGATAGATAAAATGAATAATGCAGAATATGTAAATACCAAAGACGGAAAACTCTTTTTTAAACAGAAAGATCATGAAATTCAAATTCTCTCTGATGAAAATTTGAAGCTAATTAAAAATATTCGAATTGATACAGAGAAGAATATAATTAAAACTCCTTTAGGAGAATGCGAATATGAAGGTGAAATAAAGGCGTCGGATGAACAAAAAGCTACTGGTCCATGGAGTGGGAAGATGTGGACTTTAAAAAGCGATGGATTACTTTATCATTTTTCATTAGGAAAGTTAAAAAACATAAACAAATCTATCATTTACATTTCAATAAAAGGTATATATAAAGATAGGATTATCAATACAGAAGAAGCAGTTGAATTTCACTCGATTTCATAAAGAATCAAAAAAATCACCTTACTCGTTAAAGTAAGGTGATTTTTTATTAAATAAACAATCCAGCGATTGTCGCAGATAAAATAGAAGCAAGTGTTGATGCAAATAGCATTTTCCAACCAAATTTAGAAACAACGCTTCCTTGTTTTTCAGAAAGGGCACGGATTGTACCAACGATTGCACCAATTTGGCTAATACTTGCGAAGCTAATTAAGAATACTGTAACGATTCCAACTGTACGTGGAGCTAATGTTGTAGCTGTGTCTTTTAAATCAAGGATTGCTACAAACTCATTTAAAACAATCTTTGTACCCATAATACCACCGGCTGGGATAATATCTTGAGTTGGAATACCCATTAAGAATGCGAATGGAGAAAGTATATAACCGAAGATTTGTTGTAAAGTAACAGCATGTCCCATTGCGCCTGAAGCTGCACTAATTACGTAGTTTACAACTTCCATTACACCGATAAAGGCGATCATTAATGCGGCAACGATACCAGCTACTTTTAAACCATCAAGCGCACCGTTAATCATTGCGCCGATAAAGCTGTCTCCGAATAGAGTTCTATCAAATTTTTGAATCACTTCATCTTCTTTTTTCGTATCAACTGGTGTTAATAACGAACAAACGATTAAGCTTGAGAATAAGTTTAGCGGAAGAGCTGCTAGTACGTATTTTGCATCTAACATCATTACGTATGATGCTGTAACAGAAGCAGAAACGGAGCTCATCGCAGAACAACAAATGATAAACATACGATTTTTATTGAAATGCTGTAAATCGTTTTTAATAACGATTAACGCTTCACTTGAACCGAAGAATACAGAGTTTACTGCGTGGAATGATTCAACGCGTGGTAAACCAGTAATTTTTGAAATAGCACCGCCGACAACGCGAACGATGAATGGTAAAACACCTAAATAACTAAAGATTGAAAGTAGTGCTGAGAAAAATACGATAATTAATAATACGTTTAAGAAAAAGACAAAATCTCTGTGAATTCCATTAAAGAGAAAATCGACACCTGTCGTACCAAGTTTAATTAGTTTGTTGAAAACTTTACTAATGAAAATAATGATTTGTTGACCAACCTTTGTAGCAAACATAAACCAACCGATTAAAATTTGGAAACCAATCATAATTGCAATTGCACGGAAGTTGATTTTACTTTTGTTGTTTGACAAAGCAAAACATAAACCTAACACGGCAAGAATACCGATAATGCTCATTACATATTGCATGTAGTTGCCCCTTTCAGAAGTTCGTATAAAGTTTGTACATAAAACGCTCGTTATATTACTAAAAATAAAAGAACGAGGTTTTATGTCATACGTAAGATGTCTGACCTTTTAGAAAAATAAAAATAAAAAAAGACCCATATGGATTCACTTTCATCTATGAGAGAAAGCTAATCAATATGAGTCCTTTTTTGCGCATAGGCTAATATTCATTAGTTTTCCCCATAGTCCAGCAATTTAAGGTTGCCGGGTAGAAACTCTCGATCCATATTATCAAGTATATATGAGGTAACATCGTCCGTATTAAATTAGTAGTAGCGTAACATTAACAGAGAAGTATCGTCAATAGCTTTTTTTCTTCCAATAGAAAAAGACCATATAAGTATGATAAAATGTAACGCAGTGTTATGAAAAAGAGAGGTCGGAAAATGAGTACTAAAATGACGCCACCAGTTGAGAAAAACGAGTTTATAGATGTAGTATTTGAAGATTTAACACATGATGGTGCCGGTGTTGCGAAAGTAAAGGGCTATCCTATTTTCGTTAAAAACGGATTACCAGGTGAAGAAGCGCAAATTAAAATTATTAAAGTGAAGAAAAACTTTGCATTTGGTCGTTTAATGAAGCTTCATACAGAAAGTCCATATCGTAAAGATGCTGAATGCCCAGTATATAATCAGTGCGGCGGTTGTCAGCTTCAGCACTTAACTTATGAAGGACAATTACAAGCGAAAGAAAAACAAGTACGTGACGTTATGCAGCGTATCGGAGGACTAGGTGATGTTCCTGTTCATCCTGTACTTGGCATGAAGAACCCGTGGGTATACCGCAATAAAGCACAAGTACCAATCGGAGAACGTGAAGGTGGACTTGTAGCTGGTTTCTATCGCCAAGGAACGCATGACATCATTAATATGGAATCATGCTTAATTCAGGCAGAAGAAAACGATACATTAATCCAAGAAGTAAAACGTATTTGTGAAAAGCACGGTATTACTGCGTACAACGAAGAGCGTAACAAAGGAACACTTCGTCACGTAATGGCTCGTTACGGACAAGTAACAGGGGAAATTATGCTTGTCTTCATTACACGTACAGCAGAATTGCCGAACAAAAAAGCAATCATTGAAGAAATTGCAGCGAAATTCCCAGAAGTAAAATCAATTGTTCAAAACGTAAATACGAAGCGTACAAACGTAATTTTCGGAGACAAAACGACAGTACTGTACGGATCAGAATATATTTATGACTTTATCGGTGACATTAAATTTGCGATTTCAGCACGTTCATTCTATCAAGTAAACCCAGAACAAACGAAAGTGCTATACGATAAAACGTTAGAATACGCAAAATTAAATGGTAACGAAACAGTAATCGATGCCTATTGCGGAATCGGATCAATCTCGTTATTCCTAGCGCAAAAAGCGAAAAAAGTGTACGGCGTTGAAATCGTCCCAGAAGCAATCGAAGACGCAAACCGAAACGCAGCACTAAACAACATGACAAACGCTGAATTTGGCGTAGGAGAAGCAGAAGTAGTCATTCCAAAATGGTACAAAGAAGGCGTAATCGCCGACACAATGGTCGTAGACCCACCGCGTAAAGGCTGTGACGAAGCATTACTAAACACAATCATCGACATGAAGCCAAACCGCGTCGTATACGTATCGTGTAACCCAGCAACATTAGCACGTGATTTAAAAGTACTAGAAGAAGGCGGATATAAAACACAGGAAGTACAACCTGTTGATATGTTCCCGCATACGACGCATGTGGAGTGTGTGGCTTGGCTTAAGTTAGTATAATAGGAAAGCAGTTGATATAGGAAAAATCTATACCACCTGCTTTTTGGTTTACAAAAATACCATTCATAAGCGATTTTAGTTAAAATAAATATTGCTGATTTTCACAAATTATAAATTGAGATTTTGAAATTGTATTCATAGTGAGAGGATTTGAATTTGAAATGATAGATAATTTTTGGCGTGAATTACCACGACCATTTTTCGTACTTGCACCAATGGAAGATGTGACAGACGTTGTTTTCCGTCACGTAGTAAGTGAAGCAGGTCGTCCGGACGTATTCTTCACAGAGTTTACAAACTCGGATAGCTATTGTCATCCAGAAGGTATGAAAAGTGTACGTGGCCGTTTAATTTTTACAGAAGACGAACAACCGATGGTAGCACATATTTGGGGAGATAATCCTGAATACTTCCGTCAAATGAGTATCGGTATGGCAGAGCTAGGATTTAAAGGTATCGATATTAACATGGGTTGCCCAGTTCCGAACGTTGCATCAAGAGGAAAAGGTAGTGGCCTTATTCTACGTCCAGACGTTGCAGCAGAACTTATCCAAGCAGCAAAAGCGGGCGGACTACCTGTCAGCGTAAAAACAAGACTTGGCTTTAAAGAGTTAAGCGAGTGGGAAGATTGGTTAACGCACATTTTCAAACAAGATATTGCAAACCTTTCTATTCATTTACGCACAAGAGAAGAAATGAGCCAAGTAGATGCGCATTGGGAACTAATTCCGGAAATAAAAAAATTACGTGACCGCATTGCACCAAATACGTTAATAACAATCAATGGAGACATCCTTGATCGTAAAATGGGGCTGGAACTTGCTGAAAAATACGGCATTGATGGCGTAATGATCGGACGAGGAATCTTCAAAAATCCATTTGCTTTTGAAAAAGAGCCAAGAGAGCATAGCAGTAAAGAACATCTAGATCTTTTAAGACTACAGCTGGATTTACAAGATCAATATGCAGAAGTACTGCCACGCTCAATCACAGGGCTTCATCGCTTCTTCAAAATTTATGTAAAAGGCTTCCCTGGAGCTGCTGAATTGAGAAATCAATTGATGAGTACGAAATCTACTGATGAGGTGCGTGCTTTGTTGGATAGGTTTGAGGATAGTGTTGGTGTGGCTCAGGATAGTGAGACGGTTTAACTTTTAAGCAGTTAAATCATTTCATATGTAGTGTATGACATGAGTGAGTTGAAAATAAGCGTAGAGCTGGAAAAGAACAGTGTATTTGAGAAATCAAAGCACTGTTTTTTCTTTTAGTTAATGTTAAGAGAGAAATCTTTTTAAAGGCATATAAAAAACACGTAAGAGCTCTGTAGATACAATGATAGAGAAAAGTTCGGGTAAGACTATAAAACATATCTTTAAAATGTTAAAGTATTAATTTAGCGGACAATAACTAAAAGGTTAGATTTAAACATGATAATTTAAAGCACGTTATAGGATAAACTTTAACTGCTGAATAAATAATCAACATTTCAGGAGGAAACCCAATGGCAATGAGCAACAACGATATATTAAAAAGAGTAAGATATGCTTTAGATATAAGAGATATAGATATGGTAGAAATCTTTAAACTAGGTGGCGTAGAAGTAACGAAAGAAGACGTAGTTGATATGCTTACAAAAATAAAGAGAGCTCCTCAGCATGAAGCTGAAGATGCGGATGTAATCGAAGATGAGTACGTAAAAACATGCGATATGATGATGTTAGAGGCATTTTTAAATGGATTTATTACTTTAAAAAGAGGAAAGCAAGATCCGAAACCAGGGCAGCCGGCACCTGTACAGAGTAAGGAGAGTGCCAATAACCTTCTTCTAAAGAAAATGAAAATCGCACTATCTTTAACGAGTGAGGATGTACTTGATATATTAGATAGCGTAGGCGTTACGGTAACAAAAGGAGAGTTAGGCGCTCTATTAAGAAAAAAAGGTCATAAAAATTACAAAGAGTGCGGCGATAGATACGCAAGGAATTTCATTAAGGGATTAGGTGTAAAGTATAGAGGATAATGAGTTCGTTAAAGCAGTAAATGATATAATAGGTAGAGTAGGACGTTCGTATCCTACTCTTTTTTATTTGTAAAAATACTATGCTAGGTGATGAAATGGTACATACATATTTAGGTGAGACAATTAATTTTCATATAACTTATAAGAAGAAAAAGTCCGTGCGTCTTTTTGTGGATTCGTATGGAAATGTGGAAGTGCAGGCTCCGAAAGGGACACCTGTTGAATACTTAGTCCAGTTGCTAGAGGAAAAGTGGGATTGGATTCAGACAACTCGTAAGGAAATGGCGGAGCGAGCGCGTGGACCACAGGAAAAGGATTACGATCAAGGAGAAGGCTTTTTGTATTTAGGGAATACGTATCCGATACAGATTTCCCAAGATGTAAGTATTGAGCAAGACAATGCGATTTTTGAAGGGGATAAGTTACATATTTATGTAAAAGAGCTAAAGGATGAGAAAATACAGCAAGCTTTAAAACGATTTTATTATAAGCAGTGTAAAACTTTAGTAGAGAAGAGTATTAAAGCGCATCAAAGTAACTTTAAAACAAAACCACGTTCTATTCGTATTACAGATAGTAGTCGTACTTGGGGTACTTGCGATTCGAATTTACAACTAACATTCAATTGGAAGCTAGCAATGGCACCACAGCGAGTAATTGACTATGTAGTCGTTCATGAAATGTGTCATATGGTTCATTTAAATCATGATCGATCTTTTTGGCGTCTTGTCGGGAAGATAATGCCTGATTATAAGGAGATGGAGAATTGGTTAGCGTTATCTAGTTGGAAGATGACGGTTTAGGAAGGGATATCGATTTTTGTCTGTAAATCGATATTTCTTGTCGAATCGTTGATATATTGTGAGTTTTGATAGATATATTTTAAAAATCGTTGATATATTGTAAGTTATGATAGATATATTCGAAAAATCGTTGATATAATTTCATTTACCACAGGATTGTTCAACAAATCGAAAAGAGAAGAGGTCATAGCAGACATCTCCTCTTTTCGAGTATATAGATTAGCGTCCAAACATCACAACAAAATCCCCATCCACTTTCTCCATCTCATACCCACGATACCCCTCCGAAAGCAAAGCCTGCTGTCCATTAGCATCATTCATTAGAATACTTTGAACATCCGTCCAATCTCTTTCTTTATCTCCGCGCAATTTCTTCACAAAAACATACCGCATACTCCCGCCATATTTCTCCTTCAATGCAGCAATCTCCATCCCTTGCGCAAACTTATCCTTCAAGCTCGGAATGTTAAAAGGAGCAACAGTGCAGCATACATAATCATATTTGCTATCTTCTTTTTGTAATTCTTCCATGATGACGTTTGCTAATATTTTTTGCATACCATTTCCTCGACAGTTCGGATGAACGTTTGAGATTTCTTGATAGATGACGCGATGTAGTTCGCTTTCTGCTATGCCAATATCAAGCCCTAAATGTTCATCATCGATAGGCGGGACGAGTAGAGCGCGAAATGCGATGAGTTCGTTTTCGATAAAAGCACCGATCATCATGCCGTTTCCTTCTAGAATGTATTGAAATTCTTCTTGTGAGAGTGGTTGTAAACGACTTTTATCTTCTAGTGCTTCAACTACAATGTTTTGTAGTGATAAAATTTGTTCGATGTGCTCTAGTGATAGTAATGTAACGTGAAATGATTCGTTATTTTGTTTTAATGTTCCTTCGTATAGAGCCGTCATATGATAGTCCTCCTTTAGCGTACAACGTCTTGAAAGACGGTTAGTTCTTGTAGTGTATCTTCGTCTATTTCAATGCCGAGTCCGGGCTTTTCGTTTAAGCGAATGAATGGTACATCGTAATGTAAGTTTCCGATGTCTTTTGTGAATTTTAATGGTCCTGTTAGCTCTACGCTCGTAATGATTTTTTTTGAGAAAGCGACATGGAATCCTGCTGAAGAGGCAACAGATGATTCGACCATTGATCCCACTTGGCATTCAATGCCGGCCATTTCAGCTTGATGAGCGAGCTTTACAGCTGGATATATGCCGCCGCATTTCATTAATTTTATATTCACTTTATCAGCAGCTTCTAATTTAATAATTTGGCGCATTTCACGAGAACTTTTTAGTCCTTCATCAATCATAAGCGGGAGGTCTGTCTTAGAACGGATATGAGCCATGGCATCAATATCGTCCGCGATAACAGGTTGTTCAATCCAGTCAATGTTTAAATGTCCTAATGAACGAAGTGCTGTTAATGTGTTTGCGCTATTTTTCCAGCCTTGGTTTACATCAACGCGAATAGCGATGTCATTTCCTACACGTTCTCGTACAGCTTCAATACGTTTTACATCTTCTTTTACATTTGTACCAACTTTCATTTTGAAAGATTGGTAATCTTTTTGAATCATAGAAGCAGCTTCTTCAGCCATGTTTTCTGGATCGGCAATACTTAAAACGTGAGTGACAGGGAATTCTTCATGGTAGCGCCCGCCAATTAATTGATATACAGGTTGATTTAGTTTTTTGCCCATTATATCAAAACAAGCAATATCAATTGCGGCTTTCGCTGTTGGAACACCGTAAATTGTATTGTCCATCATGTCGTGTATTTTTTCGATATTCATTGGATTTTTCCCAATTAGAGCAGGGGCTAGCGTATGTTTTAAAGTATGGAAAGTACTTTCCCATGATTCACCTGTGACGTGATCATCAGCAACGCCTTCACCGTAACCGATAATACCTTCATCTGTTTCCATTTTGACGATAATAGAGGGCATATCAGAATAAGAACCATAACTAATAACAAACGGATTGCGAAGCGGTAAACGAATTGCGTAAAGATGAATAGCTGTAATTTTCATTGAATAGAAACCCCTTCCTGTTTACAATAGTTTTATACATTTGATATAGTTGACGTTAAATAGTCGTTAATTAATGATAAGGAGTTAGAGAAAATGATGATAAAAATTGCAGTTGTCGGTTCAAAGGAGTTTATGGAGAACCTTTTTCCTATTGCTCAAAAATTAGAGGGAATAGAAATTGATCCATATATTTACCTTCATCCGACGGAATCTTCTGAACTATTAAAGTGTCTAAAGCCTTGTGATGTCATCTTTTTCTCAGGTGCTTTACCTTATTATATGGCAAAAGAAATAAGAGAACAATTACGAATTCCAAGTACATACTTACAGCAAGACGAGACAACTGTCGCATCTTCAATTCTTTCTATCATGTATCATCAAAGTATTCAACCACATAACATTTCCATCGATTTAGTAGACCGCTCGTTTATTACAAATGTGTTCCATGATATCGGTATAAAAGAAAGTCCGCAAGTGTTGGATTATGAAAATATGCTGTGGAGTAAAGATGAGATAAATAGAGTTATTGATTTTCATGTAGCTAAATATCAATCTGGAGAGGCTCATTTAGCTTTAACTAGTATTCACGCTGTTTACGATGAGCTTCAAAAAATAGGTGTTCCTTCAGAGCGTATGATTGATCCAACACAGTCCATTATACATGGGCTAAAAGATGCGAAAATAAAAGCTGAGTTAGCAAAAAGCTATTCAGCTACTGTTGGTGCTTGTATTATTTCTTCCTTAGAATTACGAACGAGTTTGCTTGAAAAACTAGATGTCATTTCAAAAGAACTACGTGGTTCATTTAAACAAGTGGATGAAATGACATGCATTTTGTATACAACTCGTGGTGATATCGAATCAATTATTAAAACAAATGCGATAAATAACTTGTTTGCGAGCGTAGAAGGAACGATAGCAATTGGATTTGGTTATGGAAAAAACGTGAAAGAAGCGGAGCAAAATGCAAAAATCGCTCAAAGTTTTGCAAAGAATAATCCAATAGATCGTTGTTTTTATATACTAACAAGTGATAAAGATTTGTTTGGTCCGTTCCCGAAAGAACAGAGAGTACAAAGTTTGAAAAATGATAATCCGGAACTAATGAAAATAGCGAAGGAAACAAAGCTTAGTCCGGCCAACTTGTCAAAAATCATTCAATTTAGTCAATCGCACTCGTCATTGAAGTTTACAGCAGCTGACCTTTCTGAGTACTTACAAGTAACTCGAAGATCGACAGAAAGGTTGTTAAAGAAATTAGTTGATTACGGGTATGCTCATATTTGCGGCGAGGAAATGCCCTATCAACAAGGGCGACCTCGCGCACTATATGAACTGAATTTACCGCTATTTTTAAGCTTCTAGTTGAGCTTTTTGTTTCTTTAGTAGTTCTGCTTTTTCAATGTCTGATAGTTTTACAATTGTGAAGCCTGTTATACCATAAATGATTGAGATAATAGGTACGATGAAATTCAAAATAGCATAAGGAGCATATTCAAATGCACCTACGCCAAGTGTTGCGAGAATAAATACACCGCACGTATTCCAAGGAACGAAGACAGAAGTTAATGTTCCACCATCTTCTAATGCTCTGGATAAGTTTTTTGAATGTAGTCCTTTTTCCGTGTATGCATTTGCGTACATTCTTGAAGGGACAACAATTGAAATATATTGTTCAGAGCAAGTAAGGTTTGTTGCAAAACAAGATGCGATAGTAGAAGCGATAAGCCCTTTTGCTGATTTCGCTAACTTTAAAATTTGATTTACAATTGAGCGAAGAATACCTGTATGTTCTAATACTCCTCCGAAAGTCATAGCGACAATTGTCATAGAGACTGTATTCATCATCGAATCTAAGCCACCGCGGTTAAATAGTTCGTCTACTAGCTTGTTTCCAGTGTCTATAACAAATCCAGCTTGGAGTGCACCGACAGATGCTGAGACAGAACCACCTTGAATAAAGACTTGTGATAAGAATCCTAAAATAATACCGACGAGAATCGCTGGTATAGCAGGGACTTTTTTAGCGACCAATACCATAACGACTACGGGTATAATGAGTAGGAAAGGCGAGATAACAAAATTTTGTTGCAATACTTGTAACGTTTGATCGATGCTTTTCGCATCAATATTGTTAGCGCCGAAGCTTCTTCCTAAGACCGCGTAGACGATAAGAGTAATAATTAAACCTGGAACTGTAGTAAATAACATATGACGAATGTGTGCGAATAAATCTGTATTTGTTAATCCTGCGGCTAAGTTAGTTGTATCTGAAAGCGGTGACATTTTATCGCCAAAATAAGAGCCTGAAATAATGGCACCAGCAACCATTGGAGCTGGAATTCCCATACTTAGGCCAATTCCCATTCCAGCAACACCAATTGTTCCCATTGTAGACCAGGAACTACCAATTGCTAATGCAACGATAGAACAAATGACGGTAATGGAAACTAAAAATAGTGATGGAGTTAAAAGTTTTAAACCGTAATAAATCATCGTTGCGACGATTCCACCGCCAATCCAAGCACCAATTGTTAAGCCAACAAGAATAATAATGACGATAGCAGGTAATGCAAGACGAATCCCTTTATACATTGCTTCTTCAAGATCATTCCATTTGTAACCATAACGCCAAGCGACAATAGAAGCAACGGTTGTACCGATAATAAGTGGAACGTGAGGGGTTTGTTTTAATACAACAATTGTAACCATCATAACTGCAACGGTAATGATAATAGGGATAATCGCTATTCCAAAAGGTATTTCTTTTTTCATAAAGTTCCTCCTTGTTACGTATGTTTGTTTGTATTTTTGGAATTGTCGTAAAATAGACGTTTATTAGGTTATGATAACTAAAAGTTTATGTAAGCGTCAACATAAAAAACAGAAAATAAGGAATGTTCTAGTTGTTTGTTTAGTTTGTAATATAGGTGAGTAGTAAGCTTTTTAAGTATTTAAAAATAAACAATTGACTTTTTTCTTAAAATTCAATATGTTCATAAAAACATCTGTTTTTCATAAGTATAATTAACCCGAATCGTTTGTAATGTGGGAAGGAGACTGGAACGTTGAAAACATTAGAACTACAAGAGCGCTTAACGGAGATTTTTCAGCATTTACACGAAAACCCTGAAGTAAGTTGGAAAGAATATGAAACGACAGCGTATATTACTGACTTTTTAAAAGAAGAAGGAATTTCATATAGAACATTTGATGATTGTCCAGGTGTAATTGCTGAGATTGGAGGCGGGAATCCAGTTATTGCGATTCGTGCTGATATGGATGCACTTTGGCAAGAAGTAGATGGAGAATTTAAAGCGAACCATTCATGTGGTCATGATGCTCATATGACTATTGTAATGGGACTTATTTTACAATTGAAAAATATGAGATGGAAAAATGGTACGGTTAGATTTATTTTTCAGCCGGCAGAAGAGAAGGGTAATGGTGCTTTGAAGATGGTGGAGAAAGGTGCTGTAGATGATGCTGATTTCTTATTTGGTGTCCATCTAAGACCGATTGAAGAACTATCTTTGAAACAAGCAGCCTCATCTATTCGCCATGGAGCAGCAGGATTTTTAGAGGGTATGATTCATGGGGAGGATGCACACGGGGCAAGACCACACCAAGGTGTGAATGCAATTGATGTCATTTCCATGATTAATATCGGTTTGAAAAATATTTGGCTGCCACCGCAAAGTTCTTATTCAGTAAAAATGACGAGATGCCAAGCTGGTGGTGATAATTTAAATATTATTCCGGGAAATGGTCATTTCAGTTTAGATGTAAGAGCAGAGAGTAATATACTATTAGAAGAATTAAAGAAAAAGATTGAGCATGTCATAGAATCAGCAGCATCGATGGGATCAAAAACTTCATACGAATGGATGGATCTTGCACCAGGAGCGGAGGTTTCTGAAGAAGCAGAGCGCTTTATGCGTAAAGGTATTCTCGAAGCGTATGGGGAAGAGAGATGTACGGGACCGCTCTATACGACGGGAAGCGATGATTTCCATTACTATACAGTCAAAAGACCACATTTAAAAGCTGTCATGCTTGGACTAGGAGCAAACCTACAACCTGGATTACACCATCCGTATATGAGGTTTGATCATAGTTGTATTATGGATGGGGTAGAAATATTGAAACAAACTGTATTGAAAGTGTTAGAAGACAGGGGCTAGAGAGCTCCTGTTTTTTTGTCGTGAATTGTCGGCAAATCGATATATTTGAAAAACCGTTGATATATTTTGAGTTATGATAGATATATTGAGAAAATCGTTGATATATTTGAAGTTACGATAGATATATTAAGAAAATCGTTAATATAATTTCACGTACCTGTTAATTTGATAAAAAATGAGCCTCCAGTATATGGTGTATAATAATAAGTACCATTTTTTAATAGGAGAAAACGAATGAACGAACAATATTACGATGCAGTTTTACATATAAAAACAGTCGGTGAGCAAAAAGGATTTAACAAGTCTATGCATTATCACCGTTATGAACCGACGCCATATAGCGGATTAGATGAGTTACTGAATCAATATAAAATACGAAGTAGCGACCGAATTGTAGACTTTGGGTGCGGAAAAGGGCGATTAAACTTTTATATGCACCATAAGTGTGGTGCATCAGCAGTTGGAATTGAAATGAATGAAGAGTTTTATAAAGAAGCAATGGATAATCGAGATCGTTATGCACGAAAGGCACGAAACAGTAAGGGGAAAATTCAATTCCAATGTTGTTTAGCGCAGGAATATGAGATTGATCCGCATGATAATAGGTTTTACTTCTTTAATCCGTTTTCTGTACAAGTGTTTATGAATGTAGTAAATAACATTTTACTTTCGGTAGAAGAATTGGAGAGAGAAGTGGATATTATTTTATATTATCCTTCTGAGGACTATATTTTCTTCTTAGAAAATCAGACTGCGTTTGAGCTGAAGAAAGAAGTTAGATTGCCAGGTGCTTATGAGAAGAATGGGAATGAGAGGTTTTTAGTGTATAGATTGGAGTGTTAATGTATGGGTGCTTGGGGAGTAGCAATATTATCAGACGATATTGCTGAAGATATTAAGTTACTGTATAAGGATTTGTTAGCAAATGAATATTCAAATGAGGAAGCAAGTAGGATTGTAATTGAGGAATACAAGAATGAATTAGATGATGAAGAAACTATTGTTTTTTGGTTAGTATTTGCGTCCATACAATGGAAGTTAGGGAGACTTCAAGAGAATGTTAAGCAGGAGGCATTGCAAATAATAGAGAGTGGTGCAGATTTACCTCGCTGGGAAGAAGAACCTAAATTACAGAAGAAACGTGAAGTAGTTTTAAATAAACTAAGAGAACAGTTACATTCTCCGCAGCCAGAAGCTAAAAAAGTGCCGAAGAGATTTATAGCTAATACTTCTTTAAAAGCAGGTGATGCTGTTAGTTATGAATTAGCATCAGGGAGTTATATTATTCTTAAAGTCATTGAGATTATTGAGGAATGGCACGGAGATCGGTATCCTCTATTTGAAATATGTGACTGGGAAGGCAAAGAAGTTCCTTCAAAGGAACAAATTAACCAATTCGGTTTAAAGAAAAGGATTTATGAAGATGGAAAGCAAGAAATGATGAAACTTGCTATTTATCCTTCAGGAAAAAGAGATCATCCAACTAAGAGAATGCAAGTAGTAGCAGAAAATGTAAAAGTAGTATTGAATGTAGGAACACATTATACAGTAATGAGTTGGAAGGAACTTGATAACTATTTACATGAAATATAATAAAAAAGACGCGCTACCTATTGGTAGCGCGTCTTTTTTATTAGTTACGGATTAAGTAATCAAATGCACCTAAAGCTGCGTTTGCACCTGAACCCATAGAGATGATGATTTGTTTGTACGGATTATTTGTACAGTCACCTGCAGCAAACACTCCTGGTACGTTTGTAGCGCCGTGCTTGTCTGTTACGATTTCACCGCGAGCGCGTTCAACTGTTTCGCCTAACCAGTCTGTGTTTGGCACAAGACCGATTTGTACGAATACACCTTGTAATTCAACGTGATGAACTTCTTCAGTTTCACGATCGATGTAAGAAATACCGTTTACTTTATCAGTACCAGTGATTTCTTTCGTTTGAACGTTTTTCAGAACAGTTACGTTTGGTAAGCTGTTAAGACGCTCTTGTAATACAGCATCAGCTTTTAATTCTGGCATGAATTCAAGAACAGTTACGTGCTTAACGATACCTGCTAAGTCGATAGCTGCTTCAATACCAGAGTTACCTCCGCCGATAACTGCTACATCTTTTCCAATGAATAATGGACCGTCACAGTGTGGGCAGTATGCTACACCTTTATTTTTGAACTCAGCTTCACCTGGTACGCCAACATTACGCCAGCGAGCACCTGTAGAAACGATTACGCTCTTACTTTTCAGAATAGCGCCGTTTTCAAGTTCCACTTCAATAAGTTCTTTTTTCTCTAAACGTTTCGCACGTTGTAGATTCATTACATCGATGTCGTATTCTTTTACGTGCTCTTCAAGGCTTGCTACTAGCTTAGGACCTTCAGTCTTTTTCACGCTGATGAAGTTCTCAATACCCATAGTATCCATTACTTGACCACCGAAGCGCTCAGCAACGATACCAGTGCGGATGCCTTTACGTGCTGCGTAAATTGCTGCACTTGCACCAGCAGGACCGCCACCAACAACAAGAACATCGTATGGATCTTTATCAGAAAGCTCTGATGCATCTGGACCGTTACCCATTTTAGCTAAAATTTCTTCAAGTGTCATACGACCGCTTCCGAAAGATTCGCCGTTTAGGTAAACAGTTGGTACTGCCATGATGTCTTTGCTTTCTACTTCCTCTTTGAATGCAGCGCCATCAATCATAGTATGTGTAATACTAGAGTTAAGAACGCTCATTACATTAAGAGCTTGTACAACATCAGGACAGTTATGACAACTTAGGCTGATATAAGATTCAAAATGATATTCGCCTTGAATGTTTTTAATTTGATCGATTAATTTTTGTTCAACTTTTGGAGCGCGTCCACTAACTTGTAGTAAAGCTAAAACTAATGAAGTAAATTCGTGTCCTAATGGAATACCAGCGAATACGACACCAGTGTCTTCACCAGGGCGATTTACGCTAAAGCTTGGTGTTCTCTCTAATTCAACTTTTTCTACTGTAATCTTAGATGACATAGTAGCTAATTCGTCTACTAGAGCTAACATATCTTTAGATACGTTATCGTCTCCTGCGCTTACTTTAAGTAAAATATCGTTCTCCATTAACTGAAGGTATTGGGATAGTTGTGTTTTTATATCTGCATCTAGTATCATTTTGATCGAACTCCTTAGATTTTGCCTACAAGGTCAAGGCTTGGTTTAAGTGTTGCAGAACCCTCTTGCCATTTAGCTGGGCAAACTTCACCTGGGTTGTTACGTACGTATTGAGCAGCTTTAATTTTGTTAACAAGAATGCTTGCGTCACGGCCGATACCGTCAGCATTGATTTCCATAGATTGGATAACGCCGTCTGGATCGATGATGAATGTACCACGAGCAGCAAGACCTTCTTCTTCCATTAAAACGTTGAAGTTTGTAGTGATTGTGCGAGTTGGGTCACCAATCATGATGTACTCGATTTTGCCGATAGTTTCTGAGCTATCATGCCATGCTTTGTGAGTGAAGTGAGTGTCTGTAGATACAGAGTATACTTCAACGCCTAAGTCTTTTAGAGTTGCATATTGGTTTTGTAAGTCTTCAAGTTCAGTTGGGCAAACGAATGTGAAGTCAGCTGGGTAGAAACAAACTACACTCCATTTTCCTTTTAAACTTTCGTCAGTAACTTGGATAAATTCTCCATTATGGTAAGCATTAGCTTTAAACGGTTTTACTTCTGTGCCGATTAATAACATGTTAAAATTCCTCCTAAATGTTGGTTTTGAGCATCAAAAAATAGTGTGCTCATAAAATATATTTTTTAATTAACTATAATAATTCTAATTCGATATTAATTATCATATAGAAGTGGTTATTTTGTCAAGAGAATAAACCAACTTTATACCAATTTAATTAATATTTATTCTCAATTAAGGATATCAGGGAATGGAAAGGTAATTTTAAGTCTATAAATTTTAGATGAGTGTTTGAAAAGTTTAGTGTGTAAGTTTAATTTCTTAGGAAGGAAATATTTCTTAGAAGTTGTAGTTTTGAAAAGGAACTGCTTACTTCTATTTTACAAAGAATTTTGTGATAAATAAAATAAAATGAATCGGAAATTTTTTGAACAATTTTTGTCATCTCAAATATATAATTAGGAAGTATATTATGATGATAGTTAGAAACATTGACTCAAAGTGCTAACAAGATATAATAAAACCTAGATATACCTTTCAAAAAGAAGAATACATATTTATAGGATGAAAAAATTCAACCTATTATTTTTTATAGCTTTTAGAAAACGCTTACAATTAGTGTGGAGGGGAAACCATGTCTAAGTTCACGAAGTATTTTTTAATGGAAGCTAAAGATGTGATTGCATATGTGAAAGAGAAATTATCTAAGTTTGAACATGCAAAGGGGTTACAGTGTGAAGAAATAGGTGATGGCAATTTAAATTATGTGTTCCGCGTTTGGGATGAAAAAGAGAACATGTCTGTTATCGTAAAGCAAGCTGGGGATACAGCTCGCATTTCAGATGAGTTTAAGTTGTCGACGAATCGTATTCGTATAGAATCAGATGTTTTGCAGTTAGAGGATGAGTTAGCACCTGGACTTGTTCCTAAGGTGTATTTATTTGATAGTGTGATGAATTGTTGCGTAATGGAAGATTTATCGGATCACACAATATTACGTACAGCACTTATAAATCATCAAATATTTCCGAGGCTTGCGGATGATTTAACTACTTTTATGGTAAATACACTTTTATTAACATCGGATGTTGTAATGAATCATAAAGAGAAGAAGGAACTTGTGAAGAATTATATAAATCCTGAATTATGTGAGATTACAGAGGACCTCGTATATTCAGAACCATTTACCAATCATAATAAGCGTAATGAGTTATTTACGTTAAATGAGGGATGGATTAGGGAACATATTTATAGTGATAAAGAGCTTCGTACGGAAGTAGCGAAACGTAAATTTTCTTTTATGACGAATGCACAGGCATTACTTCATGGTGATTTACATACTGGTTCTGTTTTTGTAAGAGATGATTCTACAAAGGTTATTGATCCTGAGTTTGCTTTTTATGGACCTATGGGATATGACGTTGGGAATGTAATGGCGAATTTAATGTTTGCTTGGGTGAATGCGGATGCAACGATGCCACCTGGAGCTGAGAAAGATACGTATATGGATTGGTTACAAGCTACGATGGTAGAGGTAATTGATTTATTTAAGAAGAAGTTTTTAGATGCTTGGGATATTCATGTGACCGAGATTATGGCGAAGGAAGAAGGCTTTAGCGAAGTCTATTTGCAATCTGTATTAGAGGATACGGCTGCAGTGACAGGTCTGGAATTAATTCGCCGTATTGTTGGATTAGCGAAAGTAAAAGATATTACTTGTATTGAGAATGAGGAAGCACGTGCTAGAGCGGAGCGAATTTGTCTTCAAGTAGCGAAGAGTTTTATTTTACGAGCGAATCAATATAGAACGGGTACAAGTTTTGTAGAAACGTTAAAAGAACAGTCAATGCACTACGCGAAGTAAGGGGAGAATATGATGGAAGAGCAATTAGTACCAATTCAGTGGAAAGATGATGCTTTAGTTTTGTTAGATCAAACGTTATTACCAAATGAAATTGTCTATGAATCTTTTAAAACAGCTGAAAGTGTGTGGGATGCGATTCAAGTAATGAAAGTACGAGGTGCACCAGCGATTGGTGTTTCAGCAGCTTATGGTGTGTATTTAGGGATAAAGGAATTTGCTGAAAGTACGGAAGAAGGATTTATGGATGAAGTAAGAAAGGTATGTACATACTTGGCGACATCAAGACCGACTGCAGTAAATTTATTTTGGGCGCTTGAAAGAATGGAAAGTGTAGCGACAGATAATGCTCACTTATCAATCTCACAGTTGAAAAATAGATTATTAGAAGAGGCAAAAGAAATTCATAGAGAAGATGAAGAAATTAACCGTCAAATCGGAGTGCATGCATTAACATTATTCCATGATGAAATGGGAGTATTAACGCATTGTAATGCAGGTGCTTTAGCGACGACTAAGTATGGTACTGCGACGGCTCCAATGTATTTAGCGAAAGAAAAAGGATGGAATTTAAAAATTTATTCGGATGAAACGCGTCCTAGATTACAAGGTTCAACGTTAACAGCATTAGAACTGCAGCGAGCGGGTATTGATGTTACTGTTATTACGGATAATATGGCAGCTATGGTCATGTCACAAGGGAAGATTGATGCAGTAATCGTTGGATGCGACCGTGTGGCAGCAAATGGTGATGTAGCAAATAAAATTGGCACATTAGGCGTATCTATTTTAGCTAAATACTACAACATTCCGTTTTATGTAGCAGCGCCAACACCGACAATTGATTTAAAGACATCGACAGGAAAAGAAATTCCGATTGAAGAAAGAGATGCTTCTGAAGTGATTAATCGCTTCGGACAATATTCAGCTCCGAAAGAAAGTAAAGTATATAATCCAGCATTTGATGTTACTCCACATGAAAATGTAACAGCGATTATTACAGAAAAAGGGATTGTAAAGGCACCGTTTACGGAGAATTTAAAAAAGCTATTTCAATAAGTAGATAAATATAAAAGTCAGTCATCATAAGCTTCATACTTAGGGGGATGTATATGTTATTACAAAAAGAAAGAGAAGAAATTGTAGCGTATGGAAAGAAAATGATTTCTAGTGGTTTAACAAAGGGGACGGGTGGTAATATTAGTATCTTTAATCGTGAACAAGGTCTTGTTGCGATTAGCCCAAGTGGTTTAGAGTATTATGAAACAAAGCCTGAAGATGTAGTTATATTAAACTTAGATGGTGAAGTAGTAGAAGGAGAGAGAAAACCATCAAGTGAATTAGATATGCACCTTATTTACTATAGGAAGCGTGAAGATATAAATGCGCTTGTGCATACACATTCTCCTTACGCGAAGACGATTGCATCATTAGGATGGGAGCTTCCTGCTGTGTCATATTTAATTGCTTTTGCAGGCCCGAATGTCCGTTGTGCGCCGTATGAAACATTTGGTACGAAGCAATTAGCGGATGCTGCTTTTGAAGGCATGATTGATCGTCGTGCTGTGCTACTTGCAAATCATGGTTTAATTGCTGGTGCAAATAATATAAAAATGGCGTTTACTGTTGCAGAAGAGATTGAGTTTTGTGCTCAAATTTATTATCAAACGAAAAGCGTCGGAGAACCGAAGCTTTTGCCAGAAGATGAGATGGAGAATTTGGCGAAGAAGTTTGAAGGGTATGGGCAGCAGTAAAATGAAGCAAAAACACCCTCAAGAAAAGATCTTGAGGGTGTTTGTTACGCTTTTTTTAGTAACAAATACATAAAGTAAGGAGCCCCAATTAAAGCAACGACAATACCTGCTGGGATGCCATTAGGATCAACGATATTTCGTCCAATTGTATCTGCTAGTAGTAATAACCATCCGCCAATTAAAACGGCGATAGGCATGAATATTTGATGCCTTGGACCTACTAAAGATTTTGCGATGTGAGGAGCCATTAATCCAATAAAGCTAATTCCTCCTGTTACGGAAACAGCAGCGGCAGCAAGTGCAACGGCTGCGATTAATAAGTATCTTCGTTCTTTTTCAATTTCAATTCCAACACCGATTGCGACCGGTTCGTTTAATGCTAGAATGTTTAATCGATTTGCTTTATAGAAGACAAATGGGATTAATACAATTAGCCATGGAAGCATTGCTAAAACAAATGTCCAGTCATCTCCCCAAATGTTTCCGGCAATCCATTTTGAGATAAAGTCCACTTTCATACGATCAGCGGATGAAATAAGGACAATCATCGCTCCAGATAGTGCAAATGCAAAACCGATACCGGTTAATGTTAATCGGATTGGTTGAAGTCCAGTTGATTTACTATATGAAAATACGTAAATTAGAACAGCTGTCAGAAATGCTCCGATAAATCCAACTACAGGTAGTAAGTAAAGAAATGAACCTACGTCTATTGGAAAGTATAAAAAGAAAATAGCAACAGCAACACCGGCCCCAGAGTTGATACCAAGAATACCAGGTTCAGCTAAATCATTTCGGGTAATTCCTTGCAGAATAGCCCCTGATAAAGCGAGAGCCATACCAGCTAATAATGTAATGACAATTCTAGGTAGTCTTAAAGAGTATAAAACGAACTCCTCTTTAAAAGTCCCTTGCCCCATTAATGTTGGGAGTAGTCGATCATAAGATAAAGATGCTGAACCAAGTCCCATTCCAACTACAATGGTTGTGATGATTACTATAAGTAAAGCGAGTATAATGAGACGCTGTTTTCTTAAAATAGATTGCATCATGAGAATGTTTTTCCTCCTTTACGTACAATGAATAGGAAGAATGGTAATCCTACAATCGCGACAATTGCCGCAACTGGTGTTTCGTACGGAGCGTTAATAGTACGTCCGATTGTATCTGCAAGTAGCATAAAGGAAGCTCCAGCAATTGCTGACACCGGTATAACAAATCGGTAATCTGGACCGACAATTGGGCGTACCATGTGAGGTACCATTAAACCGATAAATGCCATATTTCCAACAAGCGCTACAGATGCACCTGCAAGTAAGATAATAATGATAAATAAAATAGTTTTAATAACAATAATTTTTTGACCTAGTCCAATAGCCACTTCCTCACTGAAACTAAGAACTGTCAATTTTTTTGCTAGTAAGATAGCGATAAAGATACTAATTGAAATGACTGGAATAATAATTTTTAATTGGCTCCAAGTTGTTCCAATTACGCCCCCAGCAGTCCAAAGTGATACATCTTGTGAAATTTTAAAGTAAATGCCGATTCCTTCTGAAATTGCGAGTAGAAATGCTGAAACTGCAGCGCCCGCTAATACAATTCGAAGAGGAGAAAGGCCGCCTTTTTTCACCATACCAATTCCAAATACCATAATTGCGCCAATTGCAGCACCGATAAAGCAAGCTAATGTTAAGTAAAGATAGCTGATGGAAGGATTGAAAGCAAGTGTTAGTGCAAGCGCAGCATTTGCTCCACCAGAAAGCCCTAACAATCCAGGATCCGCAAGTGGATTCCGTGTTAATCCTTGCATAATTGCTCCGGAAACGGCTAATCCAGCTCCTACAAAAATAGCAGCAACTTCACGTGGTAAACGTATTTCTCGAATAATAGATATTTTGTCTCCTTTAGCGGAGGAAGTGAGTGCTAACCATACATCTTTTATCGAAGTATCTGCAGCACCTAATACCATTGCAACCATAAAAATAAGAAAGAATGCAATTAAGCTTAAAATTAGTTTGTATGTAAAAGCTATAGAACGTGGATTGTCATGATCTTTTGTCATTCGTTTCACATCTTTTCTGTTCATAGAATAAAGGAAGAGGAATTCTTAAATTAAGAATTCCTCATGTTTGTATTATTTACCAAGAAAGCTCTTCTTGAAGAAGTCTAGTTGGAAATCTAATGTAAGTGGGTCATTGAAATAGAATTCCATCATGTTTGCTTCATATACACGATTATTTTTTACTGCTGGGATGTTTTTATATGATTCTGTCTCTTGGAATGAGTTATCAGTATCTTTATTTTTACTTACGATTAAGTAATCACCAGCAAATTCAGGTAATACCTCAGTAGATAATGCGTAGTAACCTTCTTTTAATGCTTTTTCTTTTACTTTTTCAGGCATTTTTAATTTCATTTCTTGGTACAGAATTTCTGTTCCGCGGCCCCAGTTTTCGCCGTATACATAAAGCTGTTTGTTGAAGTTTTCTACAACAGAAACTGTTGCATCTTCACCGATTTTTGCTTTAATTTCTTTACCAGCTTCTTGTGCACGTTTCTTGAAGTCATCAACCCAAGTTTTTGCTTCTTTTTCTTTGTTTAATAACTTACCAATTTCTAAATGCTGTGTTAAGTAATCAACTTTTCCGTAAGTGTATGTTACAGTGGGAGCAATTTTCTTTAACTTATCGACATTTTTAACATTTGATAAACCAATGATTAAATCTGGATTTAGTTCAGCGATTTTTTCAACATTTTCATCTGATACTTCAGCAACATCTTTAAGTTTACTATCAAAACGTGGGTTTTGTTTAGACCATGAATCTACCCCAACAAGATTTACACCTAATGACATTACGTTACCAGCGAATGATGATAATACAACAACGCGTTTTGGATTTGCAGGAACTTCTACTTTACCATTTTCAGATTGGTATGTAATTGTTTCTGATTTACTATCTTTTGCATCGTTCTTTTTGTCTGTAGAGCCATTGCTACAAGCACTCATAACAAGAACGAAAAGAACTGTTAGTGAAATAAATAACTTTTTCATCGTCTTTCTCCTTTAACATAGATGATATGTGTATACAATAATTTGTTTAACTGTAATCTTTTTGAAAGAGTAGTGGTAAAGCAAAATAATTTATTAAAAATCTTGAATATGAGATTTTATAATATAGTATTAACCATATTAATGAAAGAAGATGTAATCTCAAATTTGCTAATTATTAACAAAATGATAATGATTATCACTATTGATTCTTTAAATAATATAATTTTATATAGGTGTATTGTCAATAGTAATTTTGATTGTAAATTTTGCGGAAACAGGTTATATTTTATTGAGAATGATAATCAATGATTAATAGCTGAGGAGTGAGCACGAATGAATCGAGAAGAATTGTTTGATGTAACCGTGATAGGCGGAGGACCTGCAGGGCTTTATTCAGCTTTTTATAGTGGACTCAGAGAAATGAAAACGAAAATAATAGAATTTCAACCACATTTAGGTGGAAAAATACATGTGTATCCGGAAAAAATGATTTGGGATGTAGGAGGACTATTGCCAGTTACAGGTGATAAGTTAATTGAACAACTTGTACAGCAAGGGTTAACATTTAAGCCGGAAGTTGTATTAGATACAAAAGTAGAATCGATTATTCGTAATCAAGATGGTACTTTTACATTAAAAACAAGTACTGGCGAAGAACACTTTTCAAAAACAGTTATCGTCGCAACAGGAAGTGGTATATTGAAACCGCAAAAGTTATCTATTGAAGGTGCTGAGCGATTTGAAGTATCGAATTTAAATTATACAGTTAAATCTTTAAAGCGTTTCAAAGGTAAAACAGTTATTATTTCCGGTGGAGGCAATTCTGCTGTTGATTGGGCAAATGAATTGGAACCAATTGCGAAAAAAGTGTATGTAACCTATAGAAAAGAAGAATTATCTGGTCATGAAGCACAAGTAAAACAACTTATGAACAGCTCAGCGGAGTGTTTCTTTAATACATCGATTACAAAATTAATTGCTGGTGATAATCATGAAGCGATCGAATATGTAGAATTAACAAATCATGAAACAGGTGAGGTTTCTCATTTGCCTATTGATGAAGTTATCATTAATCATGGATATGAACGCGACATTACATTATTAGAAAATAGTGAGTTAGACGTTGCAATTATAGATAATTATTATATTGCAGGTAATGCAAATAGTGAGTCTTCAGTAGATGGATTATATGCTGCTGGAGATATTTTAAAGCATGAAGGGAAACTACACTTAATTGCAGGTGCATTCCAAGATGCTGGAAATGCTGTGAATAAAGCAAAGCAATTTATCCAACCAGATGCAAGTGAGTACGGAATGGTTTCTTCTCATAATGAAGTATTTAAGAAGAGAAATCGCGAACTGATTAAGCAGATGATGAAATAATAAGGAACAAGTATACCCCCACATACTTCTCTATTCAAATGGATGAGAGATGTACGTGGGGGTTTTCCTGTTTACTATATTTTCAATCATTATAATGACACCGGTTTCATCAGTTCATATGATATGAACATTTTTATTGGTAAAGCATCTTAGAAAACAATTTAGCTATGTTTTGCTTACGCAGAACATGGCTAAATTACGCTGTCCCTTTAGCGCGTTCATTAGGAAATGGCATATTTAGTATAGAAGCAATATATTGTTTTCCATGTTTTCGAGCCAATGATTCTAATATTTGACGGACGCGTTTTGTAAGATGGCCTTGTTTTTTGATGGCTTCACAATATGCGTCATAGAAAGCATATTTAGCCCAAAGGAAATCATCTTGTTGGAATAAGAAATGATTTTTGTACCATTCACCAATTGTATGATAACAATTGTTTTCATGTATTGCTGTGCTTTGAGAAAGAAAACGATCAGATAAAGATACATTCAAATGAGAAATTGTGTTTTCTGTTTCAACTTGTAGTGTTTTTTCTAACATTGTAATGATGTGACGAGTAGCCATATGTTAACTCTCCTTTGTGTAAATGGGTAATACCATTCTATATTTAAAAAATTCTTACTATATAATACTATACAATATATGGAATGCATCTACCTGCTTTTTGAACTGCATTTACAAAATCTTTTTTATTTGTTTACAAAAATAAAGTAAAGTAAGATACAGTATAGATGAAAAAATAATAAAGGAATGAACGCATTGTATATAACAGTAGAAGAGACCGCGGAGTATTTGAATTTACCAAAATCGTATATTGAAGAGTTAATTCAGCAAAAGAAAATTCGTGCGCTATTCGATGGAGAGCAATATTTAGTAAATAAAGAACAATTCAATACGCATTTAGAACAAATGGAGAAATATAAGCAGTTAGTGGAAGAAATATTAAACGAACCAATTCCAGAAGATATGGATGTTAAAGACGAAGACTAAACTTTGGGAAATCCCGTATGAAGATATGCAGAAATGTATCTTCATACGGGATTTTTTGTCTAAAGGTATCGAAAGCCTAATGGGCATGCAGAATTCCTTATGTTTTTGATAGGTAGTAGTCTACCATGTTAAAAGCATATTTTTTTCTAGCTAGGACAAACATAGAGAACGTAACCTGTACAGATACATATACTATCAGTGCAAAAGCTTATAAATTAATGGAAGGGGTTTTCTCGTGAGTTTATTTCATTGTGATTTTCTGAAAGACTTAATTGGATCTTTTGTGAGAGTAAACAGGGGTGGTCCAGAATCTCAAAAAGGGACAATAGTCGCAGTATGTTCGGATTACTTTGTATTAAAGAATGAAAAAGGAGAGCTCTATTACTATCAGATTCGTCATCTGAAAAGTGTTACAAAAAATGCGAAAGATTGTAAAGCAGATGATTGCAGATGGTTGGAATGTGAAGATGACTTTGAAAAGTTACTTCAAAGCTTCAAATATTGCTGGGTAAAAATTAATCGTGGTGGCCCAGAGAAAGTTGAAGGTATTTTACAAGATGTTTCTTGTGAATTTGTGACATTGATTGTAAAAGAAGAAGTTATATTAGTTGCAGTATCTCATATTAAGAGTGTCACAGTAGCTTGTAGAGATAGTGAAGAAAGCGACAGTGAAAGCAATAGTGAAAGTGATAATTCGAGTCGAGCTCGCGCACAAAGACAGTCAAGTAGAGGCAGATAATAAGAAAGGAGGATACAAATTTGGAAAGTATATTATGCTGTGAGCAAATTAAATGCTTAGTCGGTGAGACTGTAAAAGTAAATCTTCGTGGACCAGAGAGTCGAGTGGGGGTACTTGTATCGTTAGGGAGAGATTACCTTACATTACAACTTCCTCTTGGTGAATTAGTATATTACCAATTGAAACATGTGAAGAGTCTAGCTAAGAAAGTGAAAGAAAGTAAATGTGGCGATTGCTATGTTTCATGTTTCTGCTCTGATGATGATAATTTCGTCGATGTATTACGTGACTTGAAGTATAAGTGGATAAAGATTAATCGTGGCGGCCCAGAGTGTGTGGAAGGATTATTAAGTGAAGTGCATGAAGAATGTATTACACTAGTAAACGGCGATGAAGTCATTTATATCATTAATTATCATATTAAGAGTGTGAGTCAAGTAGTGAAATGTAAAAAGAATGAAGATGAATAATGTTTAATAAATAAGAGGGGCATTATGAGGGAAAGAGAAGAACAATTCCTTATTTCGATAGTATGAAAAGGAATTACTTACTATTAATACAAAACATTGCCCTGATTATTTTTTTTGAAACGGAAGATAGGAAAGCTGATATTTATAGGAAGGAGGATATAGATGAATGAGTTGAATAAAAGTATTGGAGAAAATATATATGTTAAATTAATCGGTGAAAAAAGATTTAAAGGCGTATTAATTGATGTAGGAAATGATATTGTTGTTCTTTACAATGGACAAGATTACGTATATATATCGTTATATCATGTACAATACTATAAATTTTTAAGACCATATGACGAAGAAATATCAAAACCAGATGTTGATTCTGTAATTAAGAGGGAATCCCCTTCAATTTCTTTGAGAAAAGTATTAAGTACTTCTAAAGGGATTTTTACAGAAGTTTATGTAGCAGGAAATGCTCCAATACATGGTTATGTTACAAGTGTGATGAACGATTATATTGTTTTTTATAGTCCGGTTTATAAAACGGTATATATATCTTTAAAGCATTTAAAATGGTTAATTCCGTATAAAGAGAACCAAGTACCGTATGCCCTCAATAAAAATGAACTCCCCGTAAATCCGTTAAATATTACGTTAGCTAGAACGTTTGAAGAACAGCTTATTAAAATGACAGGGAAAATTATGGTGTTCGATTTAGGTGAGGAGTCCAATAAAATTGGAAAAATGGCGAAAATTGATGAAGGTCATATTGAAATATCAAAAGCACGTGATGCAAAAATGTATGTGAATATTCAACATGTAAAATCCGTCCATTGTCCGTAGATTAGTTGGAAGGGCTGGCTTTTTCTTTTATATGCAGAAGAAAAGGTCGAGCCTATTTATTTAGTTTAATTTGGATATGAGGGGAAAAATGAATTGAATATAAATATATTATAGTGGAATCTTGTTTTGAAGAATTTGCACTAATTTATAAAGAAATGTGTACGAGCTATCTTTTATGTATTCAATTTATTTTTTGAGGAGGAGCTGCTCAATTAATTTATTAAAGGGGTTTTGTTTGTGGAGCAGTTTCCGAATTCGTTATCAATTACATTGCTTGGTAGTGCTGGTGGAGCAGCAAAAGCAGTTTTAGCAATTTTAAATCAAGCGATAGCAAATGAAAAAGATCCAATTTATGAAGTATTAAAGAATGCCAAATTTCATTTGGTGGATATAAAGCAAAAAGATAGGACTTATTATGATGAGTTGTTTTCGAATTTGAAAAGTCAATTATATTTATATGAAATAAACCTTCATAATGTAGTGGAATTTAAACAACATTTAAAAGAAAAAAGAACGAGTGTTGTGATTGATGTTTCAGGGGCAGATACAATTAGAGTATTAAGCTGCTGTAATGAACTAGGAATTTGTTATATTAACTCAGCCTTGGAAAATGAGGCAGTAGATCAGGACGATAGCTTAATCGGCTTTCAGCTTACGGAAAGATATACAAGGTTTGAGAAGGAGAAAGAGAAATTTACAAATACAAAAGCAATTATAGGTTCAGGTATGAATCCAGGTGTTGTTCAATGGATGGTTGTTGAGCTTATGAAGGAACGACCAAATGAAAGGCCAAGAGCATGTTATATTGTAGAACATGACACGTCGTTTTTGAATGATACAGCACTTATAAAGCCACATACACTTTATGCTTCATGGGCAGTAGAGCGATTTTTAGATGAAGCAATCTGGAGTTATCCGATGTATATGAGTCATCATCGTCCTCTTTACTTTTATGAAGATGTATATGCTTCAGAGTATAAAGTGAAGTTAGGAGAAAAAGAATTCTATGGTTGTTTAATGCCACATGAGGAAGTATTAATTTTAGGGAAAAACTTTAATATGGAAGTTGGTTTTCTTTACCGAATTAATGAGTATACAACAAATATAATTAGACAGAACTTAGATCAAGTAGAAGATTTATGGAACTGGAATCGTAAAGTATTTAATCCAGCGGAAGAAGAGGTTGCTGGAGAAGACCTGGTCGGTGTGTTACTCGTTTATGAAAATAGTGAGACATATATGTATAATGTGATGAATAGTAGCCAAGTTTTTCGTAAATATAAAACGAATGCAACGTATTTTCAGGTAGGGTGCGGGATTTATGCAGGCTTGTGCAGTATATTTTTAGATCAATTTGAACAAGGTGCTTATTACGTCGAGGAGTTGTTATTAAATACAGAAAGTAAGTACGGTGAATATTTAAATTTATATATGAGGGATTTTGTAGTAGGGCATAATAATTTTACGGATGGATTGTTACATGATAGGGTAAGGTGGATGTAAGTTGTTACTAAAAGGAAGGAGAGCTCTCCTTCCTTTTAGTATTATAAGGTTAAATATTGCCCTGAAAGCAATTTCATACTTATAATTTAAGGAGATAACATATAAAACGTTATTTTTTGTATTGATCATGAGGAGTATTCATATGAACAAATTGAAAAGCTTAATTTATGAAGAAAGAGAAGCTTTAAAAGTATTTTTATTGTTATTCTATATTATATTTTTTTTATATGACGTTATTTATTACTTTGTGTATCCGGCTATGGACATTAATGGTGCAAGGATAGGATGGCCAGAAGGTGGTATGGGGATAGGGGTTTATATATTAGTAATATCTTTATTTCCTATTTCAGTATATCTTCAAAAAAAAGGTTATGTATATTTTGTGAAATATTTGTTTTTAATTGGGTATATGTTTATTGATATCATAAATAATTTAATGATTTATTTAAACAGTAATCGTGTTTTTGAAAATGGAAATATGGTTGAAATATTGTTAATTTTATTTGCGCCGATATTTGTGAATAGAAAGTATTTTTACTTAGTTTCTTTTAGTGTAATTGGAAAGTATGTATTTTTCACTTTGATATTACAAGATATTAAAGTTGTGATTCCACTTGTTTTATGTATATTCTTTTTTATTATTTCACATTCTTTATTAAAACGATTTCAATCTTATGTAAGAACAGTGGTTGAAATGATGAACAATATGAAAGAGACGGAAAATTTAGCAGTGATTGGGACTATGTCTACAACGATTGCCCATGAAATTCGAAATCCGCTAACAGCGTTAAAAGGGTTTACGCAAATGCAAAAAGAAAGAAACCCAACTGATACGATGAGCTACAACATTATGCTACAAGAAATTGAAAGGATTAATGGATTTGTTAGTGAATTGATGTTGTTAGGAAAGCCAAAGCCAACAAATTATGAAAGATGTAATATACGAGCCATTCTTCTATATGTTGTGCAGCTAATGGAAAGTTATGCAACGCAATATAGAGTTAAATGCCATTTACAAGTAGATGGGAATTTACCGGCTATAAACGGTGATGATAAGCAATTAAAACAAGTGTTATTAAATATCATTAAAAATGGAATAGAATCAATGCCAGAGGGTGGAGAAATTCATATCCGTGCATATCAAAAAACGCAAGGACATTTGTGTATTTCTGTCGAAGACCAAGGATTTGGTATAGAGAATGAGAAATTAGGAAAAATCGGCAAGGCTTTTTACACAACAAAGGAGAATGGTACAGGACTTGGATTAATGATTACATATAAAATTATTAAGGAACATCAAGGAAGTATCACAATTCAAAGTAGTGTAGGAGTAGGAACGAAAGTAGAAATTTTTCTGCCGACCGTTTAATGTATTGGGAGAAAAGATTTTTCAGAAAAGTGTTCTTGTTGTGTAAATATAAACATTTTATAAAATGTTTCAAGAAGGGTTTTTTTTATAAAATACTTCGTTTATAATGGAGGAAAATATCGACATGAGATTGGTTGCTCATGTAACGGTTCAGTAGTGTTACGAAAAGATAAGAAGGGGTGCACGCGCATCCTTTTTTCTATGCAGATATTATGAAAGAGGTGGTATGATGGAATTAACATTAAATTCGACTGTATGTTTACATACAATTCAATTTCGAAAAGAGCAAAAGAATTATATTGTAAAAGATACAATTACAGGAGAAAAATATGAAATGCCGCCACTTTGGATTGATGCACTAGCAATGATGCGTGACGGTTTTTTATTGGGTGAAATTGAGGAGAAATTAAAAGAAGAGTATCCAGCTGAAGAAGTAAATATGTTAGCGTTCACGAGGCAATTGTTAGAGTTGGAACTTGTTGAAATGGTAGATGGTGAAGAGATAGCTTGCACAAAGAAGAAAGAGATTGATTGTTTAGCTTGGGTACGTCCTCGTGTGGAACAATTCTTTCTTAATTTAAATAGAAAATATAGAAGCAAAGGTCAGTAATGACCTTTGCTTTTTTTGTAGCTCCATTTAAAAAATAACAGCAAATGCTCTTGCGAAAGCACCGTCACTATTTTTAATTTTTAAAGGTGCTGCTGAGAAAAAGAAACGTTTTGCTTCGATAGCATCTAGATTTGTTAAGTTTTCAATTAAATAAATATTATTCCCTAATAATATGTGATGAATCGGTGATGTTTCTGTTGTAACTTCATCAGGAGAAATGAAATCTAAACCGATAGATTTTACTTTTAATTGAACTAGTTCTTCAGCTAATTCTTCAGAAAGATAAAATGCTTCTTTCTCATAAGCTTCTGTATTCCATTTAGTGGATAGATTGGAATGAAAAATAACAATATCACCTTCTTTTATGTCAGTATTATGCAATACTGCCTTAGGTAATTTTCGCTCTTGAATATGTGTTACATCTATAAGAACAGCTTCGCCTACAAATTGATCTAGCGGTAATTGATCAATAGTTGTTGCTCCTGAAATAAAATGCGCAGGAGCATCACAATGCGTGCCAACATGAACGACAGAATGAAAATCTGTAACTTGATAGCCTGCTTCTTCAACGCTTGTAACAGCTTCTAGTTGTATTTTAGGTGTTCCAGGAAATTGAGACATATTATTTTCAAATGTTTGCGATAGATCAATTACTTTCATTTTACATACCTCCAATATATGTTTTTCAAATAATAAAAAGCTCATCCTTCAGTATCAAGAAAGATGAGCTTTACATGCTAGTTGAGTTTTATCTTCCAAAATGCAATGCATTTTGCAGGAATTAGCACCTATTCAGTTTGTATAAACTGAGGTTGCTGGGCTTCAAAGGGCCGGTCCCTCTGCCTCTCTTGATAAAGAAGTATTCAGTTTTTAAAATCGGAATTTTCCGATAGTTAAATTGTAATTCATTTCCTTTTTGCGTGCAATATAAAATAGGTATTCACCCAAATAAAGCTGCTCGCATATTGTAGCTTATGTAAATAGAATGCTGCGAAGGAGTGAGTGCAGTGACAGGAAATGTACTGAATTACTATGCTGGTGGTAATACAGCTAGGGGATTTCACAATTTATACGAAGAGAATTTAAAAGGATTAGACAGATTATTTATCTTAAAGGGTGGCCCAGGAACGGGAAAATCTTCTTTAATAAAGGCAATAGGTCGTGAATGGGTTGGAAAAGGATACGATATTGAATTTTTACATTGTTCTTCTGACAATAAATCGGTTGATGGTGTAATTATCCCAAAATTAAAAGCAGGAATTGTTGATGGGACATCGCCGCATGTTATTGAGCCAAAAATGCCAGGAGTTGTTGAAGAGTATATAAATTTAGGAATTGCTTGGGACTCAGATAAGCTAAGGAAGCAGAAGTTAGAAATTGAAAGATTTGTTTCAGAAGCAAGCAAAGCTTTTCAGTCTGCTTACGCACGTTTTAAAGAGGCATTGGTTATACATGATGAGTGGGAGAAGATATATATTGATAATATAGATTTTAATAAAGCAAATGAACTAACCGATCAGCTAATCCAGAAATTATTTGCAGATAAAGGCGGGAGACAATCGCTTGTAAAACATCGTTTTTTAGGAGCTGCTACACCGAAAGGGGCAGTTGATTTTGTTCCTAATTTAACAGAAGGGTTACCACATCGTTATTTTATAAAAGGGCGCCCAGGCTCTGGAAAATCAACGATGCTCAAAAAGTTAGCTAAGGCAGCTGAAGAAAAAGGGTTTGAAGTTGAAGTATATCATTGCGGATTTGACCCGAATAGTCTTGATATGGTTATCGTAAGAGAATTAGGCTTTGCAATTTTTGATAGCACCGCACCACATGAATATTTTCCAAGTCGCGAGGGTGATGAAATTATTGATATGTATGCCCTTATTGTTACGCCAGGGACGGATGAGAAATATGCGAAGGAAATTCGTGATGTTTCCATTCAATATAAAGCAAAAATGAATGAGGCGATGTCTTTCTTAGCGAAAGCAAAATCGGTTCGTGATAAATTAGAACGAATTTATATTGCTGCTATGGATTTTTCAATAGTAGATGCATATAAAGATGAGATTCAAAAAGAGTTTGAACGAATTGCTACTACTGTAATCGAAAAGCAACAATAGATGTTCCGTTTTGCTGTCAGTAATTTCTGACAGTTTTTTTAGTATGTAGTAAAATTAGTAGTGTATTTGTCGAATTTCCAAGGAAATAATCAAAAAATAGAGGTGTTATGAAATGAGAGAGAAAATCGAGTTGGAGTTAGAAAGAATTGAAAAAGAGAATGATGTGAAAATTTTATTTGCGGTAGAATCAGGGAGTCGTGCTTGGGGGTTTCCATCGAAAGATAGCGATTATGATGTTAGGTTTGTTTATATACATCCGGTAGAATGGTATTTATCAATTCATGATAAACGAGATGTAATTGAATATCCAATTAGTGATGATTTAGATATAAGTGGTTGGGATATTAGAAAGGCATTGCAACTATTCGCGAAGTCGAACCCAGCTTTACTTGAGTGGATTCGATCACCAATTTTTTATTCGAAAAACTCTAATTTTCCAGAACTACTTCAACAGATGAGTGAGAAGAATTTTGATCCAAAAGCAACGATATATCATTATTTACATATGGCGTCGAAAAATTATCGTGAATTTTTGCAAGGTGAGAATGTAAAGCTGAAAAAGTACTTTTATGTATTACGTCCCATTTTAGCTTGTAAGTGGCTAGAAGAGAAAGCAACTTTACCTCCTGTAGAATTTGACCGATTGATTACAGAATTATCATTAGAACGTAGTGTATTAGATGAAATTGAAAAGTTGTTAATAAAGAAAAAAGCAGGTACTGAATTAGATGTTGGATTGAAAATTAAGGTGCTAAATCAATTTTTAGAAGAACAAATTCATTACTATCAGCAGTATGTAAAAGGAATTGAAAAGGGATCAGGGATCGATATTGAGAGTTTAAATACATTGTTTCGAGATACGTTGTTTGAAGCATATGAAAAAGAGCACAAGTAAGTTGAACTGCACCCCAATTGTTAGACACAGTCTAACAATTGGAGGTGCAGTTTTTCTATGGCTAAATTTACAGCTGATGAAAAAATACAAATCGTTCTACGTTATTTGAACGGAAATGAAAGTTATCGAGAACTGGGTAGATCGCTCGGTATAAGTGACACAATCATTTTGAATTGGGTAAACCAATATAAACAGAATGGTCTGGAAGCTTTTCTAAAACGATGTACAAATTACACACAACAATTTAAACTAGACGTACTAAACTTTATGATTGAAAACGGTATGTCCTTATTTGAGACGGCAGCTATCTTTAATATTCCTGCCCCTTCAACGATTTCTGTTTGGAAAAAACAGCTCGAAACACAAGGAATTGATGCCCTTCAATCTAAGAAAAAGGGGCGTCCATCCATGAAAAAAGATTCAAATAAACAATTAAAACAACCTTTAGCTGAAGGGTCAGTCGAAGCACTTGAAGCACGCATTAAACAGCTTGAGATGGAAAATGAGTACTTAAAAAAGTTAAATGCCTTAGTTCAAAACAAGGAAAAATCACAAAACAAGACAAAGCGCAAGTAGTCTATGAATTAAGGCATAAATATTCGGTCAAGGCACTCGTGGAGCTAGCTACTATTCCTCGAAGCACGTATTATGATTTAGTAAAGAAAATGAATCGTCCAGATGTAGATGCCGATTTGAAAGCTGAGATTAAAGCGATTTATGAGGAAAATGAAGGTCGTTATGGTTACCGTCGCATTCGTGATGAATTAACGAATCGTGGCCAGAAAGTGAACCACAAGAAGGTTCAGCGCATTATGAAAGAGCTTGGGTTAAAGTGTGTTGTGCGTATGAAGAAATATAAATCCTATAAAGGAAAAGTCGGTAGAATTGCACCTAATATTTTAGAGCGTAATTTTCATACAGATGCACCGAATCAAAAGTGGGTAACAGACATCACAGAGTTTAAATTGTTTGGAGAAAAACTGTATGTATCACCTGTATTAGATTTGTATAATGGTGAAATTATTACCTATACAATTGGTTCTAGACCGACGTATTCGCTTGTTTCAGACATGTTAGAGAAAGCATTGGAACGTTTACCCGAAACCCACCAGCTACTGATGCATTCGGATCAAGGATGGCATTATCAAATGAGACAGTACGTCCGGACACTTGAATCAAGAGCTATCGTCCAGAGTATGTCTCGAAAAGGAAACTGTTACGACAACGCAGTAATAGAAAATTTCTTTGGGATTATGAAGTCGGAGTTCCTCTACATAAAAGAATTTGAAAATGTAGAGCACTTTAAAATAGAATTAGAAAAATATATAGATTATTATAATACGAAACGGATTAAGGCAAAATTAAAAATGAGCCCGGTACAATACCGGACTCACTTTTATCAAGCTGCCTAATGAAATAACCGTGTCTAACTTTTAGGGGTCACTTCAAAGTTTGTGCTCTTTTTATTTTGTAGGAATGAAGAAAACAGATATAGCTGCGATAAGACCTGCAAAGGAGAATAAGTAAAAATTCCATGCTAAGTCATATTGCATTGTCATAATAATACCGACGAGAATAGGGCCAGAAATTGCACCAACTCGGCCAAGTCCCAGTCCCCAGCCTAAGGAGGTAGCTCGGATATGTGATGGGAAGTATTGTGTTACATATGCATTTAATATTTGAGTAATACCGACTGATCCAATACCAGCAAGGCCAATTAAAAGATAAATGATTGTAACAGATGGTTTAATTGTTAATAGTCCGATACATATGGCTGCCATAAGATAAGAGATGCTAATAACAATTTTTGCTCCTATACAATCAGCAATTGCTCCAGCGAATAATGCGCCGATAGCTGCGGTAATATTTAGTATAAGTAGGAATGACAGACTAGATCCAAGAGGATATCCCGCCTGACGCATCATCTGTGGTAACCAAGTGTTTAAACCGTATATTAGAAACATTCCCATTATATAAGTGATCCAAAAAAGTAGCGTTGCTTTTATGTATTCTTTTGAGAATAAAGTGAAAAATCCATTTTCCTTTTGTATAGTAGATGGGGCTTGATGAGTTTTATTTTTTACATGAAATTCAATTTGAAAACGATTAAGAATTTGGTTCACTTCTTCTTGGCGATTACGTGATAATAAAAATTGAATGGACTCAGGTAAATAGCGAATAATGAAAGGAATAAGGAGTAGTGGAATCATTCCGATACCAAACATAATTCTCCATCCGAAATCTTCTAACATAAACATAGACAAAATAGCACCTAACACGATACCTAAAGGATAGCCCGTAAACATAAGAGCATAAATAAAAGATTGCCTTTTTTGGGGGGAATATTCAACAGTGAGTGCTGAAGCCGTAGGGATAACACCGCCTAATCCGATTCCTCCTATAAATCGAGATAATCCAAATAACTCAGGAGAAGGAGCGATAGCCGCTAAACCCATTGTGATAGAAAAAAGTGCTAAACAGCATATAAGCGTCCATTTACGCCCAATTAGATCTGTAATCGTTCCAACTAGAATAGCCCCAATAAACATCCCAAATAAAGCATAGCTTGCAATTGTACCAGCATGCGCTGGTGATAGCGCCCAGCTTTTGTCTTCTAGGAGCTTTGGTAGAACGGCACCGTAAATACCTAAATCATATCCATCAGCTAAAATGGCTAGCCAACAAATAAAAACAACAAGTTTTGTAATAGAGCTTGAAAAGATAGTTTCTGTAGATTCTAGATGAGGTGGAGCTGAAGGTTGCATAATATTCACCCCTTTTAATTTGTAGATGAATATATTATTTTATTTAATGTTAATATTTTCCTTCTTGGTGTCGAAATTTATCTGAAAAAGTTTTATTACAAATAAAGAAGTTCAACAGTAATTCTGTTGAACTTCTTTATTTGTTTACTCATTATCAACTCGTTTTAACGGTTGATCTGCTGGACCTTCAAGAACGTCTCCCTCAATTGAAAAACGAGAACCATGGCAAGGGCAATCCCAAGTACAATCACCATTATTCCATTCAACTTCACAGCCGAGATGTGTACAAGTTGTATCGACGATATGTAATTTACCTTCTTTGTCCTTATAAGCACCTGCTCGTTTACCGTTAACATGTACGACAGATCCTTCACCAACTTCGAGATCTTCTGGCTTACGTAATGCGGTTTCAATCTTTCCTTCAATTAAATGTTTCGCAACATCAATGTTCTGGGAGAGGAACATTTTTATATCTGGATTTGCATGGAAGCGTGATGGTGCATATAGTTCTTCATAGGGACTGTGGACTTTTAGGATGGAGTCCTTCAGTAGGTGAGCGGCAGCAGTTCCAGTTGTCATTCCCCATTTGCGATATCCAGTTGCAACAAATATATTTGGATTTCTTTCGTTAATATGTCCGATATAAGGGAGTTTGTCTAGAGTAATTAAATCTTGTGCTGACCATCTATAAGGAACTTCATCTACTCCAAAAGTTGCTTCAGCAAAAGAGTAGAGTGCTTCATAATGAAGCATCGTATTTATTCCTTGTCCTGTTTTATGACTTTCCCCACCAATCAAAATCAATTTTTCTCCATTATCTGTTATATAGCGTAAGGAGCGTTTTGGATCATCAATACTTAAATACATGCCACCTGGATAATCCGTTTTTGCTTTTATTGCAAGAGCGTAGGAGCGTTCTGCATACATTCTCGTAAAGAAAAAGCTATTCGCATCATAAAAAGGAAAATGTGAACAAGAGACGACATATTCACAAGTGATATGATGGCCATCCTTTGTAATTATTTGTGGATAATCCCCTTTTTCGACATCCATAGCTGTTGTTTGTTCATAAACTTTGCCGCCCATCTCCACAAACTTTTCTAAAAGTGTTTTCAAATAAAGGAGGGGATGGAATTGTGCTTGATTTTTCATGACAAGTGCAGATTGTACTGGAATAGGAATTGATAGAGATTGAACGTAGTCACAAGGTATATTTAATTTTTGATAAGCTTCATATTCTTTCGATAAATTTCTTAATCCATTATCAGTAGTTGTATATAAATATGAATCTTCATTTGAGAAATTACAGTCGATTTTATATGTTTGAACAGTTTCATTTATGAATTGTAGAGCCTGATTATTTGATTCATAGTAAAGCCCGGCCTTTTCTACACCGAAATGAGTTATTAATTCATCATAAATAAGATCATGTTGTGCTGTTACTTTCGCTGTTGTATGTCCAGTCGTCCCGTGTAAAATACGACCAGAATCAATTAAAACAACATCGATGCCTTCTTTTGCAAGTAAATAGGCAGTAGTAATACCTGTAATACCAGCACCGATAATAGCAACTTTCGTCTTTATATTTTCGGATAAACGAGGGAAAGTAGGAAACTGAGTAGATTCAATCCAATAAGATAGCGGCAGTTGTGGAAATGTATCACTTGTCATTGCGGAAACCTCCTGATTTTAGAACAATTTTCCTTTTAATATTTCCATATTATATGAAATTCATGTGTGTTGTTTTAGAAGTAGTCTATTTTTATTAAAAGAGGTTATAAATTATTTTAATATAATTAATTAGGTGGGGCATTATGAAGAAGTAGGATTTATATAAAACTAAATTTAAGTGATTCTGTTTGTTGATTACATAGAGAGTTATTGAATGAGATAGAGTCTATGGCGTTTAAGGAAATGTCTATATATAGTGGGTAAATCCTTATGAAATCTATACATTTTCTTTAGTGAAATAAAGTATGATTATAAAAGTATAACCAACTTTTATTACTAGGTCATAAAAGTTGTTGACAATATAGAAATTCTATTGTTATGATTCATCATGTGGAAAGGTTGATAGAGAGTAAAAAGAGAAATGTTTTTCATTGATAATAAAAGCGAAAAATAAGTGACGATAGAGTGAGTATATTTTCCTTATAATAGATGCTTTTTGGATCATCTAGTAAAATCAATCTGGAAGCAAGAATTGATATATGTAAGTTGCGCAAGGCGCGGCATAAGAAAGGGGCAAAAGGATGAAGGAGCTTCATACGTTTGGGTGGTATGCAGCACGTGTATCACCACATTTGCCGAAAAAAGCATTTAAACCAGTGCCTACTCGTTTATTTGGTGGACTGGCTTATTTGATTGTGGCATTGGCGGGGTTAATATCGATTGGTGTATTTGAATTGAATGTGTGGGCGAATCTAGGAATTGCGATTGTTCTTGGATTATGTTTTGCTTCACTTGGATTTTTAGGGCATGAAATTTTACATGGAACTGTTGTAAGAAAGGCATGGCTTCGTGACTTCTTAGGCGCGATTGCATTTATGCCATTATCAACAGGGCCAAAGCTTTGGAGAAAGTGGCATAATGCAACGCATCATGTTCATACACAGCATGAAGAGAATGATCCGGATGCATGGCCGACACTTGAGAAACTTAAGAAGAGTAAGTTTTTGAGTTGGGTATATCGTATGCCTCTACATGTACGTTCATTCTTTAGTTTTCTGTCACTAACAATTCAATTTACATTGCATTCGACTCGAATGTTCTTTCATTTTATAAAAGAGTTCAAGTCATCCAATCAAAAATCTGTATGGCTTCAACTTCTTTTGCCTTGGACAGTTTGGATTAGTTTATTGTTTATTATGGGACCTGGAAAATGGTTATTTGCATATGTTATTCCGTTGTTGATTGCTAACTTTATTGTAATGGCATATATCGCAACAAATCACCGCTTAAATCCAATTGTTCCAGTAAATGATCCGTTAGCAAACTGTTTATCAGTAACAGTGCCGCGCTGGGTAGACGTTTTACATTTCAATTTCTCATATCATACAGAACACCATCTGTTTCCTGCTATGAGCTCTAAATACTATCCGTTAGTAAAAGAGAAGATTAAAGAAATGTGGCCGGAACGTTATCACGAAATGCCGATGACAAAAGCATTGGCAGCACTTTGGAATACACCACGTGTGTATTATCACGGAAGTGAATTAGTGGATCCGCATAGAGAGCATTTCTATGGTTCTTTAGGAAATGGACTAGATCCTCATAATATTTCATATCGTGAGGAACATATAGAGGAAGACGAGAGTATTAAAAAAGTAAATCAGTAAAAATTAATATATTTTTGCAGTGAAAAAGCAAGCCATCTCAGGCTTGCTTTTTCTTATAAAGAAACTTCCTTTTTGTTCTTTTTATGGACTTGGAAGGAGTTAGTTTCTTTTCGTTGTAATCGTTTTTCTAAAAGATTAACAAAATAAGTAAATAGAAGAACAAGTACGAGATAGTATGCACCAACGATTATGTAAGTATCTAATTGTTGGAAGTTACCTGCTGCAATTGATAAACCTGATCCCCATAATTCGGACAGTCCTACGTAAGCGACAAGTGAAGAGTCTTTTAATCCGATAATAAATTGGTTTCCTAGAGGAGGAAGAGACAGACGAAATGCTTGTGGTAATATAATCCGGCGCATAGCTAAAGGGTAAGGCATACCTAAAGAGCGAGCTGCTTCTAATTGTCCCCGGTCAACGGATTGAATAGATCCACGGAAAATTTCCGTAATATATGCACCGTTATGAATTGCTAAAGCGATTGCTCCTGCCCAAAAAGGGGTAAAAACAACAACGGATGTAATCCCAAAATAGAGAATAGCGATTTGAACAATTAAAGGTGTACCACGAATAATAGCAATATAGATATGAGCAATGCTATTTAAAACTTTGTTATTCGAAATTCGAAAGAAAGCGAATAATAATCCAATTAATGAACCGAGTACTAGGGAAGTTAATGTTAATTGTAATGTGACAATAGTAGCTTTTAAGAGTGTGGGATAGGAAGAGATAAAAATTTCAAACATGCGTTTCACCTCATATTGTATAGATTTTAGTAGAGAATGAAATGCCCCACATAAAATGAACACTTAATCAGTGGGGCACTGTTTATGAATCTTTTGAATGGCTAACTTACTTACTTCGTTTTTTCCTCTTCACCAAGAATATTACGCCCGAACCATTTTTTACTGATCTTTTCATACGTACCATCTTTAATGATTTCATCTAACGCTTTATTTACTTTCTCAACCATTTCTTTATCATCTTTGCGAATAGCAATTCCCATTTCATCAAGATTTAATGGTTTTCCGGCTTCTTTTATATTCGATTTTCCTTCTTTTATCATACGTAGACCAACCATTTGATCCGTAATTACTGCGTCAACACGCCCAGGCTCTAAATCCATAAGAGCAGTAATATCGCTGTCATATTCTGTGATTTGATCTGTATATTTTGCAACAAGATTTTTAAAGGTACTAGCTTTTACAACACCAATTTTCTTACCTTTTAAATCTTCTGGAGAAGAGATAGCGGTATTCTTTTTAGCCACAAAAATTTGGGCGCCAGAGCGATAGTACGGATTTGAGAAACTAACAGCTTTTAAGCGCTCCTCTGTAATTGCCATACTACCCAGTATTACATCATATTTCTTCGCTTGAAGACCTTGAATTAGCGTTTCCCATGGGTTTGTAACTGGCGTAGCCTTCATGTTCATCTTTTTAGCAAGAGCTTCACCGATTTCTACATCAAAGCCGACAAGTTTGCCGTCATTTTCTTTATAGTTAAAAGGTTTGTATAATCCACTCATCGCATAGCGAAATTCTTTTTCACCATTTGATGAAGTAGTAGAGCTTTCTTTGCTACAAGCTCCTAGTATGAAGGATGTACATAGTGTAATGCTCGCAACAATGGTTAATAGTTTTCTTTTCATAAAACCCCTCCTATATATTGATCATACGGATGGTTTTAAGTATGTTATTGAAATATTTTATTTGGATGATTAGTTGTGCACCGTATGAATGTATTCCTTTTCGTTTGAAACAGAAGTTACATTATAAAACGTTGCGTAAAAATTGTTTTGCCCGTTCATGTGATGGAGCTGAAAAGAATTGTGCTGGCGGAGCATCTTCTACAATCTTTCCATCGTCCATAAAGATGACGCGATCAGCTACATCTCTTGCGAAATTCATTTCATGAGTAACAATAACCATTGTCATCCCTTCTCCAGCAAGTTCTTTCATAACTTGCAATACTTCTCCAACAAGTTCAGGGTCTAAAGCTGAGGTAGGCTCATCAAATAGCATAATCTTAGGGCTCATTGCAAGAGCTCGTGCAATGGCAATACGCTGTTTTTGACCACCTGAAAGAAGATGAGGAGTTACATCCGCTTTATCTTGAAGGCCGACTTTTTGGAGAAGTTGATTTCCAATATCTTTTGCATTTGCTTTCTCTAATTTTTTTACGTGAATAGGTGCTTCTATGATGTTTTCTAGTGAGGTCATATGAGGAAAGAGGTTAAAGTGCTGAAAAACCATACCGACATTTTCACGGACTTTATTTAAATTTGAATGCTTTGGATCAATCCGCTCACCTTGTAAGTGAATTTCGCCTTCATCGTACATTTCTAAAAAGTTAAGACAGCGAAGTAATGTACTTTTACCAGAACCACTGGCACCAATTAAAACAACAACTTCTTTTTCTTTTACTTCTAAATCAATTCCTTTTAACACATCAAGTGAACCGAATGATTTTACTAGATTTCGAACTTGAATCATACAAAACCCCCAGTTAAAAATATATTTTACAAATGTTGCCCCTTATTTCTGTTATTAGTCATAAATTGTCAGAATCCTTTATTTTTTCGTGCAATTTGATATTCAAAGAAATAATAATTTTTAAAATCTCTATATCCTTCTATAATGAAAATATGGATAATAATATATAGGTAGTATTTATATTGCTTATAAAAAGGGGGAAAGAGAAGATGGAAAAAGAAAGGAAAACATTTTCTTTTGGATTACGTACACAACTTATGCTATTCACTACAGTTTTAGCTTTCATTACATATTCAACAAGTATATTTTTTATTTACGTGATATACGATTATTTTCAAAGTTATGTAAGTCAAACTGTATATAATATTATCGTTATGCTATTAGGGGTAGTATGGTCTGGAATTTTAGCATATGGAGCAGCTGTATTTTTAATTAAACCGCTTCGAAAGTTAGAGGAGGCGGCAAGAAAAGCAGCTGAGGGTGATATTCGTGAAGATGTTCCATTACCGAAGACAGATGATGAAATTAAATCTTTAAGTGTTGCATTTAATATGATGTTAGGAAACTTAAGGGGCATGGTAAAAAATATTGATACAACATTTTCGTATACAAATAATCAAGTACAGCAGATTAGAAAACAAACAGGCGAAGCAACGAAACAAGCACAGGGTGTATCTGAGACACTTGCAGAGATTTCTTCAGGCGCTGAGCAATCAGCGGCATCAATTCAAGCGATTGTTTCTGCTGTTGATACAACGACGTCTATTGCAAGTGAAGTAGAAGAAAAAGCGAAGCAGTCTGATACGTTGTCTTCAGAAATGGTTCAAGCTTTAGGGCATAGTACTCGTGTCTTTACGTCTTTAATTCACGGTATTCAAACATTGGCAAAAGAAAATGAAGATTCAATGCAAAATGTACAGAAGTTAGAAGAACGAATGAAACAAGTAGAACATATTGTGTCTGTTGTGAGTGCGATTGCTAGCCAAACGAATTTATTAGCACTAAATGCTTCTATTGAGGCAGCTCGCGCAGGAGAGCATGGAAGAGGCTTTGCGGTTGTTGCGGAAGAAGTAAGGAAACTTGCTGATGAAAGTGATCATTCTGCAAGAAACATATCGCAGTTATTACGGAATATGCAAGATGAAGTACAACAAGTTGCAATGAAAATGACAGAACAAGTGAAAATAGCTAAAGAAGAGGCGAAGCGTGGGGAAGCTACGGAATTAATTTTAAAAGAAATGTCATCAAGTGTTATGGAAGTAGCCGATGCAACTCAGCAAATTAGTAGTTATATGAATGAACAAGTGAGCCACATTCATCAAACAGGAGCACAAACAAAAGCTGTAGCAGCAATTGCTGAAGAAACTTCAGCTGGTTCACAAGAAGTGGCGCGTGTGACGCTACAACAGTCTAAAAATATGATAGTAATCGATCAATTATTAAAGGATTTAGAGAAGCAAGCAACCGATTTGAAACAAACAATTGAACGATTTTCAATGTAAAAGGAAGAACAAAATGCTGTTCTTCTCTTTTTTATTTAGTTTGATTTAATATTTACAGTTAAACTATGAACGTTTCCGCAACATTCTTTTCTCTCCCTTTCGGATGAAAATTATAGCGAGCTATAATATTAAAAGGGGTGTCTTTTATGAAAAAAGAAAAAAGACAACGGTTAATTAAACAATTTGTAAAGGAGTATGAAATAGATAAGCAAGAAAGATTAGTAGAATTGTTAGCAAAAAAAGATGTATTAGTAACACAAGCTACGGTTTCTCGCGATATTCGTGAGTTAAACTTAACGAAGGTACCTTCTCAAGAAGGATTAATGATATATAAAGTTTTCTCAGAAGAGCATTTACAAACTGATATAAAGTTAAAGAAAAAATTACGAGAGGTTGTTGTAAAAATTGATTGTGTAGATCAATTAATGGTTATTAAAACATTACCTGGTAATGCACATGTTATTGGTGTTTTATTTGATGAATTAGATTGGAAAGAAAAAATAGGATGTATATGTGGAAATGATACATGCCTTATAATTTCACAGTCGAAATCAGATAGGGAGATTATAGAAGAAAGGTTAAATTTAATTATTTAGATGCAAAAATCCTGTTTTTAATTTTATTAAAAACAGGATTTTTGTTTAAATACGGAAGTTAAATATTCAACATATATGCGTAATATATGTATTTTTTATTGAAAAATCGAGATAGTTTGTTATAAAAATACATATTCGTATGATTTTAAAAAAATAACTTGTTTAATATTTCACAATGATAATGTGGATGATTTCACAAAGATGAAAGTGCAGAGCATTTATTATGTACTTGTAAGACATCAAACATATTTAAAAGGAGGTACAACAAATGAAACATCCGATACATGTTACTTCAGAAATTGGGGAATTACAAACGGTTTTATTAAAACGACCGGGTAAAGAAGTGGAAAACTTGACGCCAGATTATTTGCAGCAATTATTATTTGACGATATTCCATACTTACCAATTATTCAAAAAGAGCATGATTATTTTGCACAAACGTTACGCAATCGGGGTGTTGAAGTTCTTTATTTAGAAAAACTAGCCGCTGAGGCGTTAGTAGACAAAAAACTTCGAGAAGAATTTGTTGATCGTATTTTAAAAGAAGGACAGGCCGACGTAAATGTTGCACATCAAACTTTAAAAGAATATTTACTTTCCTTTTCAAATGAAGAATTAATTCAAAAAATTATGGGCGGTGTACGGAAAAGCGAAATTGAAACAAGTAAGAAGACACATTTATATGAATTAATGGAAGATCATTATCCGTTTTACTTAGATCCAATGCCTAATTTATATTTTACTCGTGATCCAGCAGCTAGCGTGGGCGATGGCTTAACGATAAATAAGATGAGAGAACCAGCGCGTAGACGTGAATCATTATTCATGGAGTACATCATTAAATATCATCCAAGATTTGCAAAACATAATGTACCAATCTGGTTAGATCGTGATTATAAATTTCCAATTGAAGGTGGCGACGAGCTAATTTTAAATGAAGAAACAATTGCAATTGGAGTATCTGCTCGTACTTCAGCTAAAGCAATTGAACGTTTGGCTAAAAATCTCTTTAGCCGACAAAATAAAATTAAGAAAGTGTTAGCAATAGAAATTCCAAAATGCCGAGCATTTATGCATTTAGATACAGTATTTACAATGGTTGATTATGACAAGTTTACAATTCACCCAGCCATTCAAGGGCCAAAAGGGAATATGAATATTTATATTTTAGAAAAAGGATCAGATGAGGAGACTCTTAAAATTACACATCGTACTTCTTTAATGGAAGCATTAAAAGAGGTATTAGGCTTAAGTGAATTAGTTCTTATTCCATGTGGAGGAGGAGATGTAATTGCTTCTGCTCGTGAACAATGGAATGATGGCTCGAACACATTAGCAATCGCACCAGGTGTAGTTGTTACATATGATCGCAACTATGTATCCAATACGTTATTACGGGAACACGGTATAGAAGTGATTGAGGTGCTAAGTTCAGAATTATCTCGTGGTCGTGGGGGTCCACGTTGCATGAGTATGCCAATTGTTCGTAAAGATATTTAGTATAAATAACGGAGAAAGTAGGGATGAAGCATGTTAATGACTAGACCAAATTTAAAAGGAAGAAGCTTTCTAGCAGAAAAAGATTTTACACAAGAAGAATTGTTATATTTTCTAGATTTAGCAGCAGAATTAAAAGAGAAAAAGAAAAATGGTATCCCGCATCATTATTTAGAACATAAGAATGTAGCGCTCTTATTTGAAAAAACCTCCACTCGTACGCGCTGTGCATTTACGGTAGCATGTACAGATTTAGGGGCGAATCCTGAATATTTAGGGAAAGGTGATATTCAGCTTGGGAAAAAAGAATCCGTAGAGGATACTGCAAAAGTGTTAGGGCGTATGTTTGACGGAATTGAGTTTCGTGGATTTAATCATGAGACTGTAGAATCTTTAGCACAAAATTCTGGTGTGCCAGTTTGGAATGGATTAACAGACATGTGGCATCCAACACAAACACTAGCAGATTTATTAACAATTAGAGAACATGTAGGGAAATTGAAAAATGTGAAGCTCGTTTACGTTGGAGATGGACGAAATAATGTTGCTAATAGCTTACTAGTTGGTGGAGCAATCGTTGGAATGGATGTACGTATTTGTACACCGGAATCTTTATGGCCTGCACAAGAAGTAATTGATTTAGCAAAAAAATATAATGAACAGGTAATGATAACAAGTAATGTGGAAGAAGCTGTTGCGAATGCAGATGTAATTTATACAGATGTATGGGTGTCTATGGGAGAAGAAGAAAAATTTGCTGAACGTGTCGAGTTATTGAAACCTTATCAAGTAAATATGAAAATGATTAAAGAAACAGGGAATGAAAACGTGATTTTCTTACATTGTTTACCTGCATTTCATGATGTTGAAACGATGTATGGCGAAGAAGTTTATGAGAAATATGGGTTGAAAGAAATGGAGGTAACTGACGAAGTATTCCGCAGTAAACATTCAAAAGTATTTGATCAAGCTGAAAATAGAATGCATACAATTAAAGCGGTTATGGCAGCTACTTTAGGAAACATGGAGTAAAGAAGAAAGGGAGTCTTCCTTTCTTCTTTCTCCTCCTTTAGACACTATCATTCACTATTGCTTTTGTATTGTTATTGCAATTAAAGAGAGGTGAGTGGAATGGGTGAAGATAAGAAATTAGGGTTGTTTACACTAACGGCTCTTGTAGTTGGGTCTATGATTGGCGGTGGAGCCTTTAATTTAGCGAGTGATATGGCAAAAGGTGCTGGTGCTGGAGCCATTATTATTGGCTGGGTTATAACAGGAATTGGGATGATTGCACTTGGATTATCTTTTCAAAATCTAACTGTAAAACGGCCAGATTTAGATGGTGGTATTTTTAGCTATGCAAAAGCAGGGTTTGGTAATTTTATGGGATTTAATAGTGCGTGGGGATACTGGCTATCTGCTTGGCTTGGGAATGTAGCTTACGGTACATTATTATTTTCTTCATTAGGATATTTCTTCCCGATCTTTGAAGGCGGTCAAAATGTAGAATCCATTATTGGTGCAAGCGTATTATTGTGGTGTGTTCACATGTTAATTTTACGTGGAGTTCAATCAGCAGCACTTGTGAATTTAGTAACTACAATCGCAAAATTAGTACCTGTATTTGTATTTATTGTCATAGGAATCTTTGCGTTTCATATTGATACGTTCTTAGATGGATTTTGGGGGCAAACTGGTTCTTTTTCATGGGGAGCAGTTGGCAGCCAAGTTAAAAGTACAATGCTTGTAACTCTATGGGTATTTATTGGGGTAGAAGGGGCTGTTGTTTTATCCAGTCGAGCAAAAAATAGAAGTGATGTAGGGAAAGCAACGGTTATTGGCTTAATTGGTACACTTATCATTTACATTTTAATCACATTATTGTCTCTTGGACTTATGCAGCAAGCAGATATTGCTGGTTTGAAAAATCCAGCTATGGCTTATTTATTTGAAAGTGTTGTTGGAAAATGGGGTGCTATTTTTATTAATCTAGGTTTGGTTATCTCTGTATTAGGTGCTTGGTTAGGTTGGACTTTGCTCGCTTCTGAAATTCCATATTTAGCGGCTAAAGATGGAGTATTTCCAAAATGGTTCGCAAAAGAAAATAAAAATAAGGCTCCAGTAAATTCATTATGGATAACAAATGGTTTAATTCAAATATTCTTGTTAACATTCGTCGTTTCTGATCAGGCGTATAACTTTGCATTCTCTTTAGCATCTTCAGCCATTTTAATCCCATATGCTTTTTCAGCATTTTATCAACTGAAGCATAGCTTAAAATCTGAAGAAGTAGATCGAAATAAAAATATAATAATTGGTTTGATAGCAAGTATTTATGGCGTGTGGTTAGTTTATGCAGCTGGTTTAGAGTATTTATTATTAACAATGACTTTATATGCGCCAGGTATTTTTATTTTTTACAATGTTCAAAAGCAAAAGAGTTCGAAGCAAATATTTACTCGAGTGGAATTAGCATCATCCGTAGCAATTGGTGCTTTAGCATTCTTTGCGATTTATGGATTAATTACAGGCAGTATTACTTTATAAAGCGCTGTGAAAGCGAAATCAATTGGAGGGCTGGAATATGGCACGAAGAAAAATTGTAGTGGCACTAGGAGGAAATGCGATACAGTCTGGAGAAGCTACTGCGGGAGCGCAGCAAGAAGCGTTGGAAAAAACGGCAGAACAACTTGTGAAAATAATGGAAAATGATGTGGATATAGTAATTGCGCATGGAAATGGCCCACAAGTGGGGAATATTTTATTACAGCAAAAAGCTGCAGAAACGGAAAAGACACCTGCAATGCCATTAGATACTTGTGGGGCAATGAGCCAAGGGATGATTGGATATTGGATGGAAAATGCGATTGAAAAGGCATTGAAAAAACGGAATATACAAAAAGATGTAGCAACGGTTATAACACGCGTTGTTGTGGATAAAAAAGATGAGGCATTTAAAAATCCAACTAAACCAATTGGTCCTTTTTATACAGAAGAAGAGGCCAGAAGATTAATGGATGAAACGAAAGCAGTGTTTAAAGAAGATGCTGGTAGAGGATGGAGACGTGTTGTTCCATCACCGAAGCCTGTAAGTATTCATGAACATAAAGTTATTAATTCTTTGGTCGAAGATGGAAACATAGTGATAGCTGTTGGCGGAGGGGGAATTCCAGTAATTGATTCCGAAGAAGGGTTAAAAGGAACTGAAGCGGTTATCGATAAAGATTTCGCTGCACAGAAATTAGCAGAATTAGTAGATGCCGATACGCTCGTTATTTTAACTGCAGTTGATCATGTGTATGTAAATTATAATCAACCGAATCAAAAAAAATTAGAGCATGTCAGAGTGAATCAACTAGAAGAATATATGGAAGAACAACAATTTGCCGCGGGAAGCATGCTTCCAAAAATTGAAGCTGCGATTAATTTTGTTAATACAAATCCAAAAAGAAAAACAATTATTACGTCTTTAGAAAAAGTATATGAAGCACTAGAAGAAAAAGCTGGTACTATTATTTCAAAACAGAATGTATGCATGTATGTTTAAATTATTATGTACGCTACTTAGTAGTAAAAAAAGAATGAGGTTAATAACTTCATTCTTTTTATTTATTAATATTTTTTGTACTCATTGTTCATAAAGTTTTCATGATGAAATCTGAATATATAAGTTAATTATGATAAAATTCAAATTGAATACGCTTTCTTGATTTTTCGCTCCAACATACAGCAAGAGAGAGGGAATTTTATGAATAGACGGAACGTAGTGAAAGACTTAAAGCAGTTCGAATTATTTGCTCATTTAACAGAAAAAAAATTGAAAGGCTTAACAGAGTTTGTTTATTGGCGAACTTATAAGAAAGGTCAATTTTTATTTTTAGAAGGGGATTCAAGGGAAAGAATCTACTTCATGTTAGATGGTTTTGTAAAGTTAGAGCGGGTTAATCAAAATGGGAACTTATTATACGATGACTATGTAAAGCGGTATTCTATTTTTCCTTATGGTGGTATGTTTACAGACAGAGGATATAACTATACAGCAGAAGCAATGACGGATGTGGAAGTATATTATATTCCAACGGTAATCTTTGAAGATATGGTGAAATCCAGCAGAACGCAATTGATGTACGTTGTTCAGCAATTATCATCTATATTAAAATTGAACGAAAATCGGGTGCAAAATATTACAATTCCTAATGCACAAGATCGTGTTATCCAAACGTTAAATTATTTAATGCAGGATTTAGGAGAACAGAGTGGGGAAAAGATTGTAATTTCATGTCCACTTACAACAATTGAAATATCCAAAATATCTGGAACATCTCGAGAGACAGTTAGCAGCGTATTAAAACAATTAAAAAATGATAGCATTGTTACAATTTTAGATAAAAAAATTACAATACATGATCCAACATATTTTGAAGAAATCTCTATGTGAAAATGGTATATTGATTTTTTAATTCATAATGTATATTAATAAGGTTCTTTATATATTTATAAGGAACTTTTTTACGTTATCCTCTATAAAAAGATTGTATAGTATGGTAATAATAGCTAAAATCGATAATAAAAAACAAAGTGAAGGGGAGAAAGAATGATTCGTATTGAGTATGATCGATTAGTAGCTATTTGTTACAGTATAGGGGTTTTGTTATTATTAAAAATTCCAAATGATAATGAATTAATTGGGGAAAAATTATTCAATGTCTATAAGGTTCCGATACATACGTATGTTTATATGGATTATAAAGTCTCAAATATATTGATTGTTTCTTTCACACTACATGTAATTGCATTTATATTATTTTTAAAATGGCTAGGAAAAAAGGAGTCTAGTACATTTAGAAAAATGAATAAGATAAAAGTAGTAGGCATTAGTATATTGATTTTAATGATGCCGTTTATTTTAAATAACATCATCCAAACATTGAATAAAACATGGTACTACGCAGGAAAAACAGGGGTAGAAGCAATAGAATATAAAAAAGAAGATAGCCAGTGTAGGATGGAGAAAAATGGAGAGGGTATCGAACCAAAGTGCATTGTTACTTTAAAAAATTATCGTAATCATTCACAAGCATTAAAAGTTGTTTTATATGATAATGCAAACGAGAATTCAAAAAGTTATTCAGTACCGAAACCAGTCTATTTACAAAAACACGAGACAAAGCAATTCGAATTTCAAGTTCCTGTTTCTTATAATAGAGGTATTGAAAAAGATACAGTACCAAATATTAAATTACATTCATTGCATGAAAATGATACGAAGTACAATTAATCTGTAAGTAAAAGTTTATGAGTAGGAGCAATAATTTGAAACGATATAGAAAATCAACTTGAATCATCCAACATACTGCAAGGTAACGGTATATTGGATGATTTTTTTATGTTATCCCCTTGTTTCACGTATGAAAAGGAGGAATACTTTGTTGGAAATGAAAAATATCACAAGGATCATACATAGTTTTCACCTTACGCAATCTGTGAAAGTTAGAGCCATAATAACTAGTTTGCCAATTTTTAATGTCGATATCGGGCCAGTTCACATAGTCACCTAATGTATAAGGATCTAAGCTTTCTCGTAAATCTTTAACCCAGCGTATATTTCGATTTTCTTCATCATCGCATTTCCAAGAGGTAATGTATTCTTGAGCAATAATTGCTTTACGATGAAAATAAGCCGTTTCATTCGGCGAAATATTTTCAACAGCACCTATGAGTGATTGATGCCAAATACTAGCATCTTTATTTGGGGCATGAGAAAGAAAGTATTGCATGAGTTGAATGCCTTTAAGGGGAATAGGTTTATAGACATAGGAACCAGAGCGCTTGAAATTTTCAGGGATGTTACCGCCATTAAAAAATTCAACAGCCTTTATATAAGGAACTTCTTCTATAAAGAGAGAGGGGCTACCAGTTTCAAGAAGAGGGGATAATAAGGAATGGAGTTCAGAGGGAGAACCGACAAACTCGCCTTGTGCTTCGATTTTATTTTGTTGCTTGGCGAATAATTCGATCGATGAAGTGAGACGTTCATCTATATAAGGTGCCCAGTTTTGCCACGCTTGAAATGCAGCAATAAAGTCTTCCCATTCCCATGTAATTGAGAAAATTGATACATTTTTTATCGGGTGGACTCGAAAAGTTAAGGAAGTGACAATTCCGAAGTTTCCACCACCGCCACCACGGCATGCCCAAAAAAGGTTAGAATTTTCTTGTTCATTTGCACGAATGAGTTTTGCACCAAATTTTCCACACGCTTGTACCATTTCCACTTCCATTAGTTGATCACATGTTAATCCAAATAAGCGCGAAAGCATACCAATACCACCGCCAAGTGCTAATCCAACAATTCCGACGCTTGCACTTGTACCAGCAGGAATTGTAACACCGTAATTCCAAAGCTCTTTATAAACAGTGCCAAGATTTGCACCAGCCTCAATTGTTGCTGTTAATTTATCTGTATTAACAGTAATGCGATGCATTTCACTCACATCAATAATAAGTCCTCTATTTAAAAGAGAAAAATTTTCATAGCTATGACGTCCGCTTCTTAACCGAAATGGTATATGACGTTCACGTGCCCATTTTAAGGCGTTACAGACATCCTTGTTATTTTGACAAAAAACAATAATACAAGGGAGTTTTGGAATACTTAAATTTAAATTCATTCGGGCTACGTCGTAGTCAGGATCTGTGGGAACAACGATACGACCTGTTAATTTTGTTTGCTTCAATTTATTACTCCTTTCTAAAATAATCAGAGCTTTTTATTAATATATGAAAAATATCTGTAATACGCGTGGACAAGGAGAGGTGAAGAATGAGATTTACCTTTGTGAGAAATAAATAAAGCATAAGAATAAAGAATCTACATAGAGTTCAATGAAAACAGTTGCAAACTGTTCATATTTTGTTATGATAGTGTTACGAAAACGTTTGCATAAAATTTCCGATGGGATGCAAAAGGAGAGAAGGACTATGAATAAGACATGGTGGAAAGAAGCGGTTGCTTATCAAATTTATCCACGAAGCTTTATGGATTCAAATGGTGATGGTATTGGAGATTTACAAGGTATTATTGCAAAACTGGATTATTTAAAAGATTTAGGTATAGATGTAATTTGGATTTGTCCAATGTATAAGTCACCTAATGATGATAATGGTTATGATATTAGTGATTATCAAGATATTATGGATGAGTTTGGTACAATGGCAGACTTTGATGCTTTACTAGATGAAGTTCATAAGCGTGATATGAAGCTTATTATTGATTTAGTTATTAATCATACGAGTGATGAACATCCATGGTTTATTGAATCACGTTCATCTAAAGATAATCCGAAGCGTGATTGGTATATTTGGCATGATGGTAAAGATGGTGCGGAGCCAAACAACTGGGAAAGTATTTTTAATGGTTCGGCATGGGAATATGATGAAGAAACAGAACAATATTATTTACATTTATTCTCACGTAAACAACCAGATTTGAACTGGGAGAATAAAGAAGTTCGCGAAGTACTATATGATACGGTTAATTGGTGGCTTGATAAAGGTATTGATGGTTTCCGCGTTGATGCGATCAGTCATATTAAAAAAGAAGAAGGCCTCAAGGATATGCCAAATCCAAAAGAGTTAAAATATGTGCCATCTTTTGATAAACATATGAATGTGAAAGGTATTCAACCTTTATTAGAAGAGCTAAAAGAAAGTACATTCTCTAAGTACGATATTATGACTGTTGGTGAAGCAAATGGCGTTAAGATTGAAGATGCTGAGCTTTGGGTTGGAGAAGAGCAAGGTAAGTTCAATATGGTATTCCAGTTTGAACATTTAAGTTTATGGGATGCAGAGAAGAAGAAAGACCTTGATGTTGTAGGATTGAAAAAAGTATTAACGAAATGGCAAAAAGGATTAGAGAATAAAGGATGGAACGCTTTATATATTGAAAATCACGATAAACCACGTATCGTTTCAACATGGGGAGATGATAAACAATATTGGCGTGAAAGTGCAACAGCTCTAGGAGCGATGTATTTCTTTATGCACGGTACACCGTTTATTTATCAAGGACAAGAAATTGGTATGACAAATGTTCAGTTACCAAATATTGAAGATTACGATGATGTAGCAATTAAAAATTTATATCGCGAGAAAATTGCAGAGGGCGTACCACATCAAGATATGATGGAGATTATATGGGCTTCTTGCCGCGATAATTCACGTACACCTATGCAATGGAATGATGAGGTGAATGCTGGTTTCACAACAAGTACACCTTGGTTTAGCATGAATCCAAATTACAAAGAAATTAATGTTGAAAAGCAAAAAAATGAAGAAAAGTCTATTTTCAATTTCTATAAGAAAATGATTGCCCTGAAAAAAGAGCACGATGTACTGAACTATGGTACGTACGATTTACTTTTAGAAGACGACCCACAAATTTATGCATATACACGTACATTACAGGATGAAAAAGTCATTGTAATTAGTAATATCTCAAAAGAGGAAGCTGTGTATAATGAGGGTTCATTTGCACTAGAACGCAAACGTTTGCTTTTAAATAACTATGAAGTTGCGGAACATGAAGAAGTAACAACAATTGCTTTAAAACCTTATGAAACAAGGGTTTATCGCATTTCATAATAAAAAAGGATGCTCTTTGAGCATCTTTTTTTATGAAAAAAAATAAATTTCTATTGCAAAGTGAAAACGCTTTTATTAAAATAGATTTATGAAAACGGTTGCGTAAAGATAAAAATAAAGTAACATAAGGAATCGTTTTCATAAAGGGAACAGAAATTATAATTTAAATCATTATGTTGTTATAAATAAAGGGGAGGAAGAACAGATGAAAATTACGTCTTTTGATTTTTGGCAAAAGTTCGGGAAAGCGTTATTAGTTGTTGTAGCCGTAATGCCAGCAGCTGGTTTAATGATTTCCATCGGTAAGTTAATTGGTATGTCTGCTGGGGATATTAACGCAGTTCACACAATCGCTCGCGTAATGGAAGACATCGGTTGGGCAATCATTACAAATCTACACATTTTATTCGCAGTAGCAATTGGGGGATCTTGGGCGAAGGATCGTGCAGGTGGTGCATTTGCAGCACTATTAGCATTCGTCTTAACAAACCGAATTACAGGAGCTATATTTGGCGTAAACGCTCAAATGTTAGCGGATTCAAAAGCGACAGTTTCTTCAGTAATAGCAGGAGATTTACTTGTAAAAGATTACTTTACTTCTGTACTTGGTGCACCAGCATTAAACATGGGAGTTTTCGTGGGGATTATCACAGGTTTCTTAGGAGCTAATCTATATAACAAATATTATAACTATAATAAACTGCCACAGGCATTAGCATTCTTTAATGGAAAACGATTTGTACCATTCGTTGTAATTCTTTGGTCTACAGTTACTGCGATTGTATTATCACTTCTATGGCCATTCATCCAAAGTGGGTTAAATGAATTTGGTCGCTGGATTGCAGCTTCAAAAGATAGTGCACCAGTTGTTGCACCGTTTGTATATGGAACGTTAGAGCGTTTATTATTACCATTTGGTTTACACCATATGTTAACGATTCCGATGAACTATACAGAGCTAGGCGGAACATATACGATGCTAACTGGTTCAAAAGTTGGACAAGTTGTAGCAGGACAAGATCCATTATGGCTTGCATGGATTACAGATTTAAATAATTTATTAGCAAATGGAGATACGAAGGCATATAACGATTTATTAAATAACGTTGTACCAGCTCGTTTCAAAGCTGGACAAGTTATCGGCTCAACAGCAGCGTTAATGGGGATTGCATTTGCGATGTTCCGTAACGTTGATAAAGAAAAGCGTGCAAAATATAAACCAATGTTTTTATCAGCAGCATTAGCAGTATTCTTAACAGGTGTAACAGAACCAATTGAATTCATGTTCATGTTTATTGCTCCAGTATTATATGTTGTATATGCTATTACAACAGGACTTGCATTCGCGCTAGCTGATTTAATTAACTTACGTGTTCATGCATTTGGATTTATTGAGTTAATTACTCGTACACCAATGATGGTTAACGCAGGTTTAACAAGAGACTTAATCAACTTTGTTATTGTTTCATTAGTGTTCTTCGGTCTTAACTTTACACTATTTAATTTCTTAATTAAAAAATTCAATTTACCAACACCAGGGCGTGCAGGTAACTATATTGATAATGAAGATGAGGCATCAGAAGGAACAGGAAATGTACAAGACGGTTCATTAGCAACAAAAGTTATCGATTTATTAGGTGGAAAAGAAAATATTGCTGACGTAGATGCTTGTATGACACGCTTACGTGTAACAGTAAAAGACTTAGATGTTGTTGCACCAGAAGCACAGTGGAAACAAAATGGTGCTTTAGGGCTTATTGTAAAAGATAAAGGTGTACAAGCGGTATATGGTCCGAAAGCTGACGTATTAAAGTCAGACATTCAAGATATGTTAGGTGCGTAATAATATGAAATTGCTAACTTTAAACTGTCATTCTTGGCAAGAAGAGAATCAAATAGAAAAGATACAATACCTTGCTAAAGTAATTCAAGAAGAAGAGTACGATGTCATCGCATTGCAAGAAGTAAGTCAGTCCATACAAGCTGAAAATGTATGCGGTAACAAGAAAGAAGATAATTTTGGACTTTTACTATTAGAAGAGTTAAAAGCGCTACATGTAAAAGATTACAATATTACTTGGGATTTCTCTCATATTGGTTATGACGTGTATGAAGAAGGATTAGCGATTATAACGAAGCATAATATTATAAAAGAAGATACGTTCTTCATTTCAGAAAACGAGGATACAACGTATTGGAAAACGCGTAAAATTGTAAGTACAACAATTGCTTATAATGGTAAGAATATAACGTTTTACTCTTGCCATCTCGGTTGGTGGAATGATGAAGAAGAGTCATTCGAAGGTCAAGTCGATCGTTTGATGGAGCGTGTAGATAGCAATAAGCTCGCCTTCTTAATGGGGGATTTTAATAACAATGCTCGCTTGGAAGGCGAAGGTTATGAGTATATGATGCAAAAAGGGTTGTATGACACATATGAATTAGCAATAGAGAAGGATGAAGGAACGACTGTCCAAGGCGAGATTGCTGGTTGGGATGAAAATAAACATAATTTGCGAATCGATCTAATATTGTGTAACCAAAGTAAAAAAGTTCATTCTTCAAAAGTTATTTTTAATGGTACAAACAGAAATGTAATTTCAGATCATTTCGGTGTAGAGGTTCAATTGGATATATAATAGAAGAAATCCTCACAGAGAATAAAAGCTGTGAGGATTTTTTTTAGGAATACAAGTATTTCCAAGAGAAAATACTTGTATTTTTTATGACATTTCATATATATTTGTTATTATTGAATGTAAAACCGATTTGGTCATTTTGTATTCATACTTTGACTCACTTCGTTATATAATAAAGTAAGTGAAAGTTAATGGGAAAAAATAGTACGTTTTTGGTTAATACACGATGTAGAAAGTGATATAATTGCAAAATGCATGTATCATTTTCTAAAGAAGGAAAAATATATAATTAGGTGATAACTTCTATGAAACAGATTTGGCGTATTTATAAGACAGATTTACGGAATGTAGCCAAACATTGGGCTGCAATTGTTATTGTTTTAGGATTAATGATTTTACCATCGTTATATGCATGGTTTAACATTAAAGCTTCTTGGGATCCGTATGGAAATACAAAAGAGGTTCCCATTGCAGTTTCTAACCAAGATGCAGGTTCTAATTTAAGAGGGAAAGATATTAATATCGGGAAAGAGATTGTAGACTCCCTTAAGAAAAACAAAAATCTTGGCTGGAAATTTGTAGATGAAAAACAAGCAATTTACGGAGTTGAGCGTGGGGATTATTATGCAAGTATTACGATTCCAAAAGACTTCTCTGAAAAAATTGCAACTGTTCTGGATGAAAATCCTAAAAAACCAGAACTGGATTACTATGTGAATGAAAAAGTAAACGCGATTGCACCGAAGATTACAGCAAAAGGTGCATCAGGTATTACAGAAGAAATTAGTAAAAACTTTGTAAAAACAGCAAACGGTGAGATTTTTAAAATTTTCAATGACCTTGGAATCGATTTAGAAACAAACTTACCAAGTATCGAAAAAGTAAAAGATCTTGTATTTAAGTTAGAAGCGCAGTTCCCAGAAATGAATACACTTATGGATAAGGCATTAGATGATGCAACTCGAGCAGAAGATGTTGTGAAAGTAGCGCAAAAAGAGTTGCCGGTTGTAGAAAGTGTTATGAATGATGGGCAAGAAGCGTTAGGGAATTTAGATAAATTCTTTGCGAGAAATGATGAAACATTGCAACGTGCCCCAGGAACTATTAAGAATAATTTAATGGTAATGCAAAAAGGTTTAGATGGTGCGGCGGCAATTACGGATTTCTTAAAAAATCCATCATTTGATTCTAATCTGACACTTCCAGATCCAGCTAAATTCCCAGTGTTGCCTAATATAACTATTCCGCAAGTACCACAAATCCCAGAAATTCCAGCTTTACCGCAAGTGAATGGTGAGGGGTATAAAAATATTGCTAAAAATATTAATCAAACTGTAAATAATGTTTTTAGTTCGATACGTGTCGGAACAACTTATGCACAAGGTGTTATAAACGGGTTGCAAAATGGTAATTTTGATCCAGAAAAAGCGAAGCAAGATCTTAATAAGGTTTCTGAGACGCTGCAAGGTCGTGCAGATAGTGTTTCATATTTAATTGATGTCTTTACTAAATTTAAAGAGTCTGCATCAACTGATTTTGGAAAAGAATTCTTCCAAAAGAGAATAGAAAAATTAACAAACCTTAAATCAGCTATTGAAAATGCAAATGGTGGCGTTAAAGATATTGCCAATATTATTGGTACAGGACAAGAAGTGAAACAAGATGTAAGAGACGCTGCTAATAAAAAGTTAGATGCAATAAATAACTTGGTAAATCAAGCAGAAGCAGATTATAACGCTACGTTTGTAGCAGATTTCGAAAAAGCAGTAAGCACAGCTGAGCAATTGAAAAACACAGCTGAAAATGTAAAAGAAGATGCTCAGCAACTAAGAGGTAATTTAAATCAAGATATCAAAAAAGCAAATGAGTTAGTAAACCAAACAAATGAAGCATTAGACAGTGGTAGAGAAAAATATGATAAAGCTGTAAATGATTACAGTAGATTAAAAACGGAGCTTGAAAAAGCAAGAGAAGACTTAAGTAACAAAGGTGTTAATGGATTAGATTCTACAAAAGTAGCCTTAAATGATGTGAATGGACAGTTCAAAGCAGGATGGAATTTAGTTAATGACATGATTCCAGTTCTGGAAAGTACAAATAAAGTGTTAGCTGATGTGAATAGTGATAAAAATCTTAATGGCACAATCGCTAAGTTAAATAAAGTAAAAGATGGTTTCCAAAAAGGAATCGATTTAACTGATAAAGGAATTGACGCTATTAATAAAGGTCAAAAACCAGCAGCAGATGTTATTGAAAGTATTAATCAAGTGTCTAAAAGTGTTTCGGGCCAAATTGGTGACATTTTAGCTAAATATGACTCAGAAATCACTCCAAATTTCAATGCAGCAATTGCTCGCACAAAAGAGATGTCTAAAAACACATCTCAAATTTTAAAAGAGGCAGACAAAAAGCTTCCAGATGTTAAAAAATTACTAGAAGATTCATCAAAAGGTTTAGTAGATGGTAAAAAGAAATTAGCAGACATTAAAGCTGAAATGCCAGCTACTGAGAAAAAGATTAAAGAATTAGCAGATAAAATTCGTGATTTTGAATCTGAAGAGGATTTAAAAGACATCATACGCTTATTGAAAAACGATGTTGAGAAGCAAAGTGATTACTTTGCGAATCCAGTCAATTTAAAAGAGAATAAATTATTTGCGATGCCAAACTACGGTTCAGCGATGTCACCATTCTATACAGTGCTTGCATTATGGGTAGGCGCATTATTAATGGTTTCATTATTAACGGTAGAAGTACACGAAGAGGGCGCAAATTATAAGAGCCATGAAATTTACTTCGGACGTTTATTAACATTCTTAACGATAGGTCTTTCACAAGCGTTTATCGTATCGATGGGAGATATATTCTTACTCGGTACGTACGTAGTCGATAAGTTCTGGTTTGTATTATTTAGTTTATTTATTGGTGGAGTCTTCGTTTGCATCGTATACTCACTCGTTTCTATTTTCGGAAACGTTGGGAAATCGATGGCGATCATTTTACTTGTATTGCAAGTAGCAGGGTCGGGCGGAACATTCCCAATTCAAATGACACCGAAATTCTTCCAAGCAATTTATCCGTTCTTACCGTTCACATACGCAATTAGTGCAATTCGTGAAACGGTTGGCGGAATGCTTTGGGATATCGTAATAAGAGATTTACTTGTGTTAAGTGTTTTCGTAGTAGTTATGATCGTTGCTGCGTTATTACTGAAAACACCAATTAACAAATCAAGTGAAAAATTTGTTGAGAATGCAAAAGGAAGTAAAATTATTCATTAAGAAAAAGGTTCCTACCGAGAGCGGTAGGAACCTTTTTGTTTAATCGAACTTTAATTTTTTTAATGCGTCTGCGAACGGGTTGTTTAATGGTTCTTCTTCTTTTTTCTGTTGTTTCATATATTTTTGAACGTCACGTTTATCAGCTTTGTTTCCAGATTCTTTTTTACGTCGCTCTTGGAATGTTGATAATTTCTCGCGATAGCCACATTTACATGCAAAGATTTGACCTGCACCTTCACCACGTAATTCTAATTTCTTCTTACATTGCGGACAGCGAGCGTTTGTTGTACGAGATACATTTTTACGATGACCACATTCACGATCTTGGCATACGAGCATTTTTCCCTTTTTGCCGTTTACTTCTAGCATTGGTTTGCCGCAGTCTGGACAAGACTTCGTTGAAATGTTGTCATGTTTATATTTTTTATCACTCGATTTAATTTCAGAAACAATTTCTTTCGTATAGTTCTTCATTTCCGAAATGAATACTTCTTTCTTGAGTTTTCCTTTTGCAATTGCCTCAAGTTTTTGTTCCCACTCACCAGTTAGTGTAGGTGATTTTAATTCTTCTGGTACTAAATCAAGTAATTGACGACCTTTTGATGTAATGTGAATATCTTTACCACGTTTTTCAATTAAGAAAGAGTTGAAAAGTTTGTCGATAATATCTGCACGTGTCGCTACAGTACCTAATCCACCAGTTGACTTTAACGTATCAGCAAGTTGTTTATTTTGAGTATCCATATATTTTGTAGGATTCTCCATTGCTGAAAGTAAAGTTGCTTCATTAAAGCGTGCAGGTGCTTTCGTTTGACCTGATGTTTGCATAATTAACTTTACAGTTAATGTATCGCCTTTTTCAATGCGAGGTAGAAGCTGCTCCTTTACGTCATCAGTTACATCATCGTCTTCAAATCGATTTTCGTATACTTCCTTCCAACCAGCATGTAAAATTGTTTTTCCGCGTGCAATGAACGTTTCACTACCAACTTTAGTACGTAATGTTAGTTGCTCGTATTCGAATGCTGGGAATAAAACAGCTAAGAAACGTTTTACAACTAAATCATAAATTTTGCGTTCTTTATCTGTGAATGCTGAGAAGTTAACGTATCCTTCTGTTGGAATAATCGCATGATGATCGCTTACTTTACTATCATCAACAAATGATTTGTTAGGTTTGATAGGCTTTTGTAATACTTTATGTGCGAAGGGACGGTATTCTCCAACACCACATGCTTTTAGACGTTCTGGAAGTGTTCCAACGATATCAGATGAAATGTAGCGTGAATCTGTACGAGGGTACGTTAGCACTTTATGCTGTTCATACAATTTCTGCATAATATTTAATGTTTCTTTGGCAGAGTAACCGAACTTTTTATTTGCATCACGTTGCAATTCAGTTAAATCGTAAAGACCAGGAGAGAATGATTTCTTCTGTTTCTTATCAATTTCCACAACAGTAGCATTTTGTTTATCTAAACTTTTTACAATACCATCAATTTTTTCTTTATTAAAACTACGGCTATTGCCATTTGTATCTTGCCAAGTAAGTTTGAGTTTCTCCATTGTTTGAGCTTCGATGCCGTAGTAAGTTTGTGCTTTGAAGTTTTTTATTTCATCCTCACGACTAGCGATCATAGCAACAGTAGGAGTTTGCACACGGCCGCAATTTAACTGGGCATTAAAGCGAGTTGTTAAAGCGCGAGTTGCATTAAGACCGATATACCAGTCAGCTTCTGAACGTGCAACTGCTGAAGCGTATAAATTGTCATAGGCTTTACCTGGTTTTAAATTTGCAAAACCATCTTTAATTGCTTTATCGGTTACAGAAGAAATCCATAAACGTTTGATTGGTTTATTTAGCTTAACTTTATCGATAATCCAGCGTGCGACTAATTCCCCTTCACGTCCAGCGTCTGTTGCTACAATAATTTCATTTACATCTTTTCTAAGTAGCTGACTTTTTACAGCATTAAATTGTTTACCAGTTTGTTTAATAACCGTTAATTTCAAACGCTCCGGTAGCATCGGTAAATCTTCTAAATTCCACTGTTTATATTTCACATCATAGCTTTCTGGATCTGCTAATGTAACGAGATGACCTAAAGCCCAAGTTACAATATATTTACTACCCTCAAGATAGCCGTTTCCTTTTTTATCACACTTCAGTACACGAGCAATATCTCGTGCAACGGAAGGTTTTTCAGCGATTACAACGCTTTTTGACATATTAAAAACATCCTTTCAAATTTCCATAAGTTAAATATAGCATACATCTTCTTGAGATTCAGTTTCGCTCCATATTTGAGCTGTTTTTAATGGAATGAACAAAACCCCCACTGATTAAAGTTTCACTTTATCCCGCATTAACGGGCAGTAAGATCCCCACCTCAAAATTCAACGAAAGCAAATAAGTTAGGTGGGGGAACAACTGCCCGTAAAAGCCTTCACTTTATCAGTTGCTCCTATATTAAATAGAAAAGTAAAGAACTTGTTATTTTACTAGAATAAGAGTAGACTTTGAAGTAGATGAATAAGAAACACATGGGAGTTTGTGGATACAAACTGAGAGGATGACTACTAGTCCGTCATTGACCATTTGAACCTGTTGGATAATGCCAGCGTAGGGAGAGTGTAAAAGCACATGTTCAGGCACTTTGCGTACGCGCAAAGTGTCTTTTTGTGTATCTCCCATCATTATAGTTAGGAGATGAAAAGGATGAATATGAAAGAAATTAGTAAAGTAGTGGATTTGGTGAGAGAATCTAATCCGTTAGTTCATAATATTACAAATGTTGTTGTAACAAATTTTACTGCTAACGGTTTGTTGGCACTTGGGGCATCGCCTGTAATGGCGTATGCAAAAGAGGAAGTAGCAGAAATGGCTAGCATTGCTGGAGCGTTAGTATTAAATATGGGGACACTTCGTCCTGAGGAAGTAGAAGCGATGTTACTCGCTGGTAAATCAGCAAATGTGAACAATGTGCCAGTACTATTTGATCCAGTTGGTGCAGGAGCAACTTCGTATCGAACAGAAGTTGCGAGACATATTCCGGCTGAAATTGATTTAGCAATTATCCGCGGAAATGCGGCTGAAATAGCAAACGTTATTAATGAGAAATGGGAAATTAAAGGGGTAGACGCTGGTACTGGAAATGGAAATGTTGTAAGTATTGCAAGGCAGGCAGCAGATGAACTAAATACAGTTGCGGTCATTACTGGAAAAGAAGATGTTGTTACAGATGGAGAGCGAACTGTTCTTATTCGAAATGGTCATCCTATTTTAACAAAAGTTACGGGAACAGGGTGTTTACTAACTTCGGTAATAGGAGCATTTGTAGCAGTTGAAAAAGATTATGTAAAAGCAGCAGTAGCCGCATTAACGTTTTATGGTGTAGCTGCAGAACTGGCAGCTGCTAAAACAGTAGAAAAAGGGCCAGGTAGTTTCCAAATTGAATTTTTAAATCAATTAGCGAATACAACTTCAGCTGATATGGAGAAGTATGGGAAGATTGAGGAGTTAGAGTAAGGGGGATGAAACACATGATGCGCATTGAAACAAAGAAAATGTCTAACCTATTACAAGTGTATTTTATTATGGGAAGCAATAACTGCACGAAGGATCCTTTAACTGTATTGAAAGAAGCGTTAGATGGTGGAGTGACACTTTTTCAATTTCGTGAAAAGGGGGAAGGTTCTTTAATTGGAGAGGATAGAGTGCGTTTTGCAAAAGAATTGCAGACTCTTTGTAAGGAATATAGTGTTCCTTTCATTGTAAATGATGATGTAGAATTAGCCATTGAATTAGATGCAGATGGTGTTCATGTAGGACAAGATGATGAAGGAATTACATCTGTTCGTGAAAAAATGGGAGATAAAATTATCGGTGTATCTGCTCATACAATTGAAGAAGCACGCTTTGCAATCGAACATGGAGCAGATTATTTAGGCGTTGGACCTATTTTCCCAACGAGTACGAAAAAAGATACGAAAGCGGTTCAAGGAACGAAAGGATTAGCTTATTTTAGAGAACAAGGAATTACAGTGCCAATCGTTGGTATTGGCGGGATTACAATTGAAAATACAGCGGCAGTTATAGAGGCGGGTGCGGAAGGTGTTTCAGTTATTTCAGCAATTAGTTTAGCTGAATCGGCGTATGAAAGTACGAGAAAATTAGCTGAAGAAGTAAAGAGAAGTTTGTAAGGAAGGACGTGTAGTATTTTAAGTGCTACATGGAGAAATGGACTGCCCAAAATTTTAAACAAACGTTTGATTAAAAAAGCACAAACCTTTTAAAATAAAGGTTTGTGCTTTTTCTTTAAAACATAATAGAAATTAAAAGCATTCCAATGCCGATAGAAGTAAATGTTGCGATTAAACCTGGAATCATAAAGCTATGATTTAATACGTATTTACCGATACCTGTTGTACCAGTACGGTCAAAGTTAATGGCAGCAACGATTGTTCCATAGTTTGGAATGAAGAAATATCCATTTACTGCAGGGAACATCGCAATCAGTAGTGCTGGTGGAATACCAAGGGATAGTCCAAGTGGCATTAAGGCACGTACTGTTGCTGCTTGGCTGTACAGTAAAATAGATAGAATGAATAGCGCGATGGCAAATAGCCAAGGTGCACTTGTTACTAAATGCTGAATGGATCCTTGAATCATATTTAAGTTTCCATTAAAGAAAGTATCTCCCATCCAAGCGATACCGAAAATAGCAACAACTGCTGTTGCTCCTGCTTTAAAGACGTTACCAGATACAATGCTTTCTACATTTGGTTTACAGAAAATAATAATAAGAGCCGCGATAGTTAACATAACCATCTCAATTGTGTTCGGCATGGAAAGACGAGCTAACTTCCCATCAACTATCCATCCTGGACGAAGTGCTTCAAATGAACCAAGAAGTACAACAAGGAAGGTTCCAACTAGGAAAAGGATAACTGATAATTTGGCGCCTTTTACACCTACAAATTCTTTTTTCTCTTCAAGTTTAGGAATCATTCCTTCGTTTAATCGTTTTAAGTATTCAGGGTCTTCATTTAATTCTTTTCCCATCTTACTAGCAACGAATGCTGCTAACATACAAGCAATGAAAGTAGAAGGGATACTTACTTTTAAAATATCTAATAAGGTAATTTTATAGTCAGCGAACATTGCTAAAAGAGCAACTGTGGCAGCTGAAATCGGACTAGCTGTAATTGCTTGCTGAGAAGCGATTACGGCAATCGACATTGGGCGTTCTGGTCTAATCCCTGATTCACGAGAGACTTCTGCAATAACAGGAAGTACAGAATAGGCAACGTGACCAGTACCTGCACATAGTGTGAATAAATAAGTAACAATTGGAGCAAAAAAAGTAATACGCTTTGGATTTTTTCGCAATGCTTTTTCAGCTAGATGAACAAGATAGTCCATTCCTCCAGCAGCTTGCAAAGCACCAGCAGCTGTAATTACTGCCAAAATCATGAGCATTACATCAATAGGAGGCGCGGTCGGTTGTAAGTGGAAGACAAAAACGAGTATTGCCATACCAACTCCACCCATTACTCCTAAACCAACTCCGCCTAGGCGTGCACCAATAAAAATACAGAGTAACAAGGTAAGAAATTGTAGCCAAAACATGATAAACTACCTCCGAAATTCATTAATTAAGATATATTCGAATAGTTTAATTTGAATGAAAATTAAATGAATACCCGAAGAAATCCTTGTTATTTATACATTTTTTATTATATAACACAAAAAAAGTAACATTCACGTACTTTTTGAAATTATTTCGAAAAAGCAATGCATTAAAAATTTGTATTTATATCTCTAAATAAGTAGACATTTTGATTTATATGTTGTAATCTTTGAAAGAGAATAAATTAATTCTCATAGAACTCCCATATCGTTCAACTCGTTCAGCGAGAAAGGCAAACTGATGGAAACATGAGGACGCAAAACTACAGGAGCTAAGGTCGAAAGGCTATGCTAGCCAGTTACCGGACGGATAGGGTTGGTCTTGGCCAATGCTTTTACATTGGCTTTTTTTTATTCTCGAATATATTGAGAAACATTTTCAAACAAAATATTCGTATATTTTGTTTTTTTGTTATGTTAATTAAGGAAGGTGGATATTAATGAAAAAGTATTGGCATAAGTTAACGTTTCTTCAAAAGAACGTCTTATTAACCGTACTAGTTATTTTGACGCTTGTTGGAAGTATGGGCGCGTTAAGTTTCAACATGTTTCAAAATAGTATGATGTCTTTATTTGAAAGACAGTCTATTGAAACAGGAGATACTGTAATAAATCAATTAGACGCAGAATTAGTGAAAGATCTTGCGAAAGATCCTACAGCCCAAAAGGAGAAGAAGGAAAAGTTAAAAGAGCAATTAGATGAAGTGACAAAAGATTTAAAAAGTGTTGGACAAACGTATATTACGGGAGCAAAACCCAATGACAAACGAGAATTACAAATCGTTGGTTTGACTACAGAGTTAACAAATGCAGTACCTGTAAAGCCGGGTGACTATTATGAACAACCAGCTCATTGGATGAAGGCATACGATAAAGTGATAGATACGAAAAAGGCACAAATGACAGAAGTATATGAAGATGAACTAGGCTCATGGGTGACAATATTAGAGCCCATTACGGATGGAGAAAAAAATATTGTCGCAATTGTTGCGGCAGATGTAGATGCTTCTGTTATTCCAGATACAAAGAAGAAATTTATGATGCAAGGTTTACTATTCATTTGTATTTCATTAGCTATTGCGACTGTTATTCAATTCTTTATTGTTCGTAATTCGTTAGCCCCATTAAAAGACCTAAGAGAGGGATTACGTAAAGTTGGTGAGGGTGATTTAAGTATTAAATTAAAAGAAAGACCAGATGACATTGGTATTATTAATACTTATTTCAATGCAACGATTGAGAAATTTAAAGGAATTATAGATAAAGTAAAACAAACTGCAGAGCAAGTTTCTTCTTCATCACAAGAATTATCGGCAAGTACTGAGGAAAACAGTATGGCAGTTCAAGAAATTGCAGGTTCCATGGAAGGTTTAAGAGTAGGAGCACAGTCTCAAGAAACTTCAGTACAACAATGCTTAGGAATTGTGCACGGAATGGAAAATAAGGTGGAAGAGATAACTGGGGCTGCGAAACTGGTTGCGGTTGCCTCAGAAGGTATGGAGCAACATTCAATTGAAGGTAATGAAGTAATTGGACAAATTATTAATCAAATGAATTTAATCCAAAATGCAGTAAAAGATTTATCTTCGATTATTTATTCATTGGAAACAAGATCGAAGGAAATTAGTGATATCGTAACCGTAATTACAGGTATTTCAAATCAAACCAATTTACTTGCGTTAAATGCTTCTATTGAAGCTTCACGTGCTGGAGCTGCTGGAAGAGGATTTGCAGTGGTCGCTGATGAAGTACGTAAATTAGCTGAGCAAACTGAAACGTCAGCGAAAGATATAGCTAAATTAATTGGGGAAACACAAGCTGAAGCAGAAGAGGCTGTAGTTTCAATGCAAAAAGGTTCAAAAGAAGTAGAATCTGGAATTACTCTTGTTCAAAGTAGTGGTGCGTTCTTCGAGAAAATTTCAAAATCAGCACATTCTGTTACGGACCAAGTTAAGGCGGTTTCTAGCAACTCAGGTGATATTTTGCAAAATAGCCAAAATATCGTTCAAGTTGTAAATGAACTATCACATATTGCAAATACGTATGCGAATAGTAGTGGTAATATTGAAGAGAGTATGAAAGAACAGGAAATGTCAGTACAAGATATTGCAGAATTAGCTACTTCTTTAAGCTGGCTTGCACAGGAGCTGCAAGAGTTAATTGGGGAATTTAAAAGTTAATAGAATAATATAAGGTGTAGATTTAATCTACACCTTAATCTTTTTTTAAAATGAATAATTATATATTTATATCTAATGGTATACGGTTGTGATTTTAATCATTGGTGGAACATGTCCTCCAATGATCAAAGTTTCATTTTTATATTATGGAGAGTGAGAGGATTCAGTATGAGTATTTTCTTAAAACGTTCATATGTGGAGAGATATGAACAATTTTCGCAACAAAATTATGAACCGTTTATGATACCAAAGGATATTCAAGTAAATGAATATACTCAAATGAAAATTAAGGATATACAAGCGTTTGAACGAAATAAATTAGATTTAATCGCAGCTACTTTTGTATGGCTATATCATGTTAGTAATGAAAAACGTATAGTGATACCTTATTACATGAGACAGAGTAGTTATCCGTTATGTATTACAATTGAACAAGAACTTTCTTATGAAGAGCTAAGGATAGAAATTAATGATCAAATCATGCAGTTAGAAAGTATGGAAGAAGAACGGAAGATATTGTTACAATATGATGAAGAAAAATGGGGGAAACCTGCAGTTACAGTAGGAAAAGAAAATAGAAATAGTCAATTAAACTTTATTGAATTAAAGGATAGTTGTTTTGAAGTTTCTTATAATGAAAAGCAATTGAAAGAAGAAACAGCACTTCGCTATATAAAGCAAATTCAGTATGTAATTCAGCAAGGTATAAAAAAAGAGACGCAATGTGTTGTAGATATGAATATTATTACAGAAGAAGAATTAGTGATATATAAAGAAATAAATGACACAGAAGTGCTATACCCGAATAAAAGTATTGCGGATATGTTTTGTGAAACAGTAAGGAAATTTTCAAAGCGTATAGCTTTATCTTCGGTGGAGGGAACATTAACATATGAACAACTAAATAAAAAAAGTAATAAAATTGCTCACATGTTATTACATCATGGGGTGAAACAAGGTGATTATGTCGGTATCTTTATGAAGCGAAGTATTGATACGGTAGTCAGTATATTAGCAGTTTTAAAAACAGGTGCAGCTTATATTCCGATTGACCCAGATTATCCAGCAAATCGAGTGCAATATATTATCGAGGATAGCCAATCAAAATTAGTTTTAACGAAAGAAGCGAAAGTACCGTTTGAGGATATTCGAGAATTATCTCTTTACGATATTGAACAATTTTCAGAAATAGATGTGAACGTGGCAATTGATCTTGATGATATCGCATATATGATCTATACATCCGGTTCTACGGGAAATCCGAAAGGAACAATGCTTGCGCACCGCGGAGTAGTGAATTTATGTACATGGATGCAAAGGCATTATGAATTAAGTGAAGAAGATATTTTCGCGCAGTTCCCTTCATTTAGTTTTGACGCATCTATTTGGGAGTTATTCGCGTCATTATTCTGCGGTGGAAATATATATGTGTTATTGGATGAACAAAGGCTTTCGGTAGAAGCTTTTGCAAATGCAATTTATAAAGCAAAGGCAACATCTATTTTAGGCTTAGCTACAATTTTCCTACAACAAGTAGCAACATATCTTCCAGATGAAAGTAAGTATAAGCTCGATTCATTAAAGAGGATTGCAGTTGGTGGAGAAATGCTTACTGCTGAAGTAGTAAAACTATGGCGAGAGAGAATTGGTACTCACGTTCAGTTAAATAACGCGTATGGCCCGACAGAATGTACAATTACAACAACGACATATCCAATTCCAGCGGAGTTAAACGATCAACTTGCTAGTATCCCAATCGGGAAGCCAGCGGATAATTATAAAGTTTGGATATTAAATGACAATATGAAAGTTTGTCCAATTGGTATTCCAGGAGAATTATATATAGAGTCAGTAGGTTTAGCAAAAGGTTACTTTAATAAGCCGGAAAAAACAGAGGAAGTATTTATTCCACATCATGAAAAACATGATAGTAAGATATATAAAACAGGTGATATTGTTAAAATATTGGAAGACGGAAATATTGAGTTTTTACATCGTAAAGACAATCAAGTGAAAATTAGAGGACATCGAATTGAATTGGGTGAAATCCAAAACACAATTGCAAAATATGAAATGGTAAAAGATGCAGCTGTATTTACGAAGAAAGGTGAAGAAGGTAGTCATTACTTAGTTGCTTTCTATACAACTAGTAATGAAGTTGCTATGGAAACTTTAATACATGATTTAAGAGAACGATTACCAGATTATATGGTACCGTCTAAATTAATTTATATTAATGAACTGCCACTTACACCGAATAAAAAGGTTGATTTGAAGCGATTAGCACAACTAGAAGCAGACTATGAACCACTTCGTTTACAAGAATATATTGCACCATCTACCGAAGCGGAAGAAAAAATAGCGAAAGCTTGGATTGATGTATTAGGAATCTCAAAAATTGGTGTTCATGATGATTTCTTTACAATCGGTGGGCATTCATTGAAAGTATTGCGAGTTTTAACTTTGTTGAAAGAAGACTTTCCGTATTTAACAATTCAAGACTTCTTCCAGGAACGAACGATATATGGGTTAGCACAAATTCAAAGAGAATTAAAAGTTGAGGAAGAAGAAGTATTCCATGAATATAAAGTTATACATGAGCCAGATCCAATTTCCCGTATAAATGAAGTGACAGACAGCAAAGTTTCAAATATCTTTTTAACGGGAGCTACAGGTTATTTAGGTTCACATATATTGTATGAATTATTAAAAGATACAACAGCACATATTTATTGCTTAGTAAGACCGACGCAAGATATACAACAAAGAATTGTTAATACATTAACAAATTACTTTAAAGATATAAGTCAAGAATGGTTGCAACGCATAACAGCAGTACCTGGTGATCTTGGGGCAGAGTATCTTGGTATGGATGAGGATAAATTTATTCACTCCAAAGTTGATACGGTGATTCATTGCGGTGCAGATGTAAGACATTTTGGAGATGTAGCCCAGTTTGAAAATGTGAATGTGCAAGGAACGAGTCGTATGTTAGCCCTAGCGGAAGAAGGAGCATCATTCCACTTTATTTCAACAATTGGTATTCCGATAGAATTAGCAATAGAGCAATGGGACACATATGTGGAAACAGGTGATTTTAATTACGATGTAGAGTTAGAGAATGTGTATTCTGATAGCAAATTACAGGCAGAAAACCTTGTTCGTAAAGCGATACAAGAGGGTGTCCGTGGAAATATTTATCGTGCAGGTAACTTAGCGTGTCATTCAGAGACAGGTGTATTCCAACAAAATATCGAAGGAAACGCATTCTATCGTCTTATTAAAGCGATGCTACTTATTGGACAAGCTCCTAATGTGAAATGGGGAATCGATTTCACACCAATTGATTTTGCTAGTAAATCAATTGTAACGTATGTACAAGATTCACAAATAGATGGAGAAACGTTGCACATCTGTCATCCACATCAAATTGAGTTTGAACAATTTATACAGCTAATTGGAGAGTGTGGATACAATCTTGAAATGGTTCCACTTTCAGAATATGTAAATACCGGACTTGAATTAGCGAAGGGAAATGAAGTAGTAGCTGAGTTAATTGCTTCTCAAGTTGCAGGAGATGGAGCGCAGCAATCTGAAATTGTAATGGGTACACGTAGAACGAATGAATGGATTAAGAAAAAAGAATTGATAGTACCAGCAATCAATAAAGAATTTATACAGCAGTTATTAGCTCATGGTGAAAAAGTTGGATATTTTCCAAAAATAATGAAATGATTATGCATGCTTTTGTTTGTTCAATAAAATAAATCATGCTACAATGAAAACGAATTAAGGACCGGGGAGCCAATTGGCTGAGAGGATGTAAGTAAACATCGACCCTCAACCTGATCTGGATAATGCCAGCGTAGGGAGTTACTTAAAGTGATGTAGCATATGTTATTCTATAATAACTTGCATACAAGGCTTTCCTACGCAGTAGGAAAGCCTTTTCTTATTTTTGAAATTTAATTTTATAAGGGGGATTTTATTATGTCACAACAAGTTACAATGTCATTTTCAGTAGTACCACAAGCGAAAACGAAAGATGTATATTCTGTTGTCGATAAAGCAATTGAAGTTGTGCAACAATCGGGAGTTCGTTATGAAGTAGGGGCAATGGAAACAACTTTGGAAGGAGAATTAGATGTACTTCTTGATGTCGTTAAACGTGCGCAACAAGCTTGCGTCGATGCTGGAGCAGAAGAAGTGATTACTTCTATTAAAATCCATTATCGTCCAAGCACTGGTGTAACAATAGATGAAAAGGTTTGGAAGTACCGTGATGAATATGAAAAACCAGAAGCAATCTAAACTTATTACAACTATTTGGCTTATCCTTCTCATTGCAATATGGGAAGGATCTGTTTCATTATTTAAAATCGAACCGTGGATTTTACCAAAGCCTTCTGCCATTGTTCAAGAATTAATTGGGATGAAAGATTTACTATTACCAAATACGATGCAAACACTGCAGGAAGTTATAATTGGACTATTCTTTGCAATTTTATTGGGGACGAGCATCGCAATTATTATGGACGTTATACCGTTATTTCGTATTTTAATAAATCCATTGCTCGTTATTTCGCAAACAATTCCAATCGTTGTACTTGCACCGCTATTTATTATTTGGTTTGGATATGGGATGTTGCCAAAAGTAATGGTCGTAATACTCGTTTGTTTCTTCCCAATTGCGCTTAGTATTTTAGAAGGTTTTCAAACAGTAGATAAAAACATGTTGAAGCTGTTACAAACAATGAAGGCGACAAAGTGGCAAGTTTACCAGAAAGTAAAATTTCCAGCAGTGCTCCCATACTTTTTCTCAGGTTTAAAAATTGCAGTTACATATAGCGTAATGGGGGCAATTATCGGAGAATGGCTCGGTGCAAGTGAAGGATTAGGGGTTATGCTTACGAGGGCTACAAAATCCTTTTTGACTGCCCGAGTATTTGGTGTTGCAGCAATCATCGTTATGGTGACATTATGCCTGTATTTTATCGTAGAGTTTATGGCAAGAATAACAGCACCATGGATATATAGAAAGGACGGCAGAAAATGAAAAAAGGTTTAAAAGTTATGTTAGCTGCCTTATTAGCAGTAGGTGTGGCTGGATGTAATCCGGCGAAGAAAGAAGAAAGCGCAAGTAAAGATCAAAAAGTAAAAGTAGTATTAGATTGGTTTCCAAATACGAATCATACTGGCTTATATGTAGCGCAAGCGAAAGATTATTACAAAAAGCAAGGATTAGATGTAGAAATTATTCAACCAGGTGACAATGTAACAGCAGAGCAAATGATAGCATCAGGAAAAGCTGACTTCGCAATAAGCGCACAAGAAAATGTAACGTTAGCTCGTGTGGAAGGGATCCCTGTTGTGTCTGTAGGCGCGATTATTCAGCATAACACTTCAGCTTTTGCATCGCTTAAGAAAGATAATATGACGTCACCGAAAGCTTTTGAAGGTAAACGTTATGGCGGCTGGGGAGGACCAGCGGAAGAAGCGACATTAAAGACGATTATGGATAAGCATCAAGCTGATTTTAATAAAGTTGAAAAAATTATCTTAGGACAAACAGATTTCTTTAAATCAATCGGCCGTGATGCAGATTTCGAATGGATTTATTACGGTTGGGATGGTATTGAAGCGAAGCGTCAAGGAAAAGAGTTAAATACGATTATGGTGAAGGACTTAGATCCAGCGCTTGATTTCTATAGTCCTGTTATTATTACGAGTGAAAAACATACGAAGCAAGATAAAGACTTTGTGAAAAAGTTTATGAGTGCAACGACAGAAGGTTATAATTTTGCAATTAAGGAACCGAAAGAAGCTGCTGATCTTCTAATTAAAGCTGTTCCAGATGTAAATAAAGATTTAGTTCAAGAAAGCCAGAAATGGTTAAGTACGAAGTATCAAGATGATGCTAAAGCATGGGGAGTACAGAAGGAAGAAATTTGGACGAATTACATGAATTTCTTATATGATAACAAAGTTATTAAAAAGAAAATCGATGTAAAAGATGCTTTTACAAATGAATTCCTTCCAAGTGAAAAATGAGCGGATTACAAATAAAAAATATAGTGAAATCTTTCGATGGAAAGAATGTATTAGAGAATATTAGTGCCTCTATACAAGAGGGAGAGTTTGTTTCTTTTGTAGGCCCGAGTGGTTGCGGGAAAAGCACATTATTAAATATGATTGCAAATGTTGAAAATCCAACAAGTGGGAACGTAACATATAACGATAAGCAAGTACAAGAGCAAGATGTTGTTAGTTATATGCCACAACAAGATTTATTACTACCGTGGAGATCGGCTTTGCAAAATATCGTTCTACCATTGGAAATCGAAGGGAAACCGAAAAAACAAAGACTAACAGAAGGAATGGAAGCATTAAAGCAGTTTGAGTTAGATGAATATGCAAATCATTATCCAGACGAATTGTCTGGTGGTATGCGCCAAAGAATTAGTTTTCTTCGCACATATTTATGTGAAAAGCCAATTATGCTACTTGATGAGCCTTTTGGAAAGTTAGATGCATTTACAAAAATGGAAGTACACAGTTGGCTTTTAAACTCTTGGCACCAAGAGAAGCAAACAATCGTTATGGTTACACATGACTTGGATGAGGCAATCTTGCTTTCGGATCGCGTATTTATTTTATCTCAAAGACCAGCATCAATAGTTGGCGAGGTACAAGTGAAATTACCTAGGCCGAGAACGATGGATATGTTAACATCACTCGAGTTAAAAAAGGATAAGGAAGAGATTTTAAGTGTGTTAGCTCCTTATATGAAAAAATAGAAAAAGCCTTTTAACAGTTTTTGATATAATTACTGTTAAGGGGCTTTTTTTTAGAATATGAAAAAATGGAGAAGGAACAAAAGGAAAAATAGAGAATAGAATATAACAGAGTAGTTTATACTCTTAATATAACAAATGTTAAAGGAGTGAAAGGATAAAATGACTTTATCAACTGTTCTTCAAATGGTTTTAGCTTGATATGGGAGAAGTCTGCCTATTTTTTAAGATTAAGCTAAATTGAAGACAGCAGGTAAAGAACCTTAATCCTTTTTTACGATAATATGTAATGGGTAAGGTGTATTCACCTTACCCATTTTTATATGCATAATTAAATAAGGCTTCATACTGTTGGTCTCTCTATTTAGCTTATGGACGATAAGTAAAGGAGAGAAAAAATGAGTATATTAACAGTAGAAAATTTAAATCATTCGTATGGTGAGAAAACCATCTTATATAATGCATGCTTTCGATTATTAAAGGGGGAGCATGTTGGGTTAGTAGGGAAAAATGGGATTGGAAAATCAACACTGTTAAGAATTTTAACAGGAGAACTTATACATGATGATGGGAACATTGAATGGTTTCCACATGTGAAGGTTGGATTTTTGCAGCAGCATATAGATTTACAAGAAGGGACAACAATTGAAGGATACTTTCAAAGTGCATTTTCTAACTTGTATGCGATTGAATACGAAATGTTAAAAATTGCAGAAGAGATGGCTGGAGCAGTAGAAGTAGAAGTAGAAAAATTGTTAGTAAGGTATGGAGAGTTACAAACTATATTGGAAAACTCTAATTTCTATCAAATTCATACAGAAATTGAAGAAGTAGCAATTGGTTTAGGATTGTTTGAAATAGGATTGGAAAAGGATGTTTCAAAGTTAAGTGGAGGACAGCGGACAAAGCTATTACTAGGAAAGCTTCTTCTAGAAAAAGCTGATGTTTTATTGCTAGATGAACCAACAAACTATTTAGATACAGCACATATAGAATGGTTGCAATCGTACTTGAAACTGTACGAAAAAGCTTATATTATCATTTCGCATGACGAAGTATTTTTGAACAATATTACGAATGTCATTTACCATCTAGAAGAACGAAAAGTTAAGCGGTATGTAGGGGATTATGAAAAGTTTTTACAAAGTTATCAATTGCAAAGGAAACAATTACAATCGGCGTATGTGAAACAACAAAAAGAAATTGCTCAGTTAGAAACATTTATTCAAAAAAATAAAATTCGAAAAGCAAAACAGGCAAAAAGTCGAGAGAAAGTATTAGAGAAAATGCAAAGGGTTGAAAAGGTAAATAATGTGCCTCAGTCCCGTTTTGCTTTTACTGTTTATAATGAACCAGTAAGTCGTATATTACAGGCTGAGAAACTAAGAGTGGGTTATAGTGAGCCGTTATTTCCAGACTTGAATTTACAAGTGAAGAAAGGAGACAAGATAGCTATTGTTGGTCATAATGGTATTGGAAAAACGACAATATTAAAAACGTTATTAGGTCAAATAAAGCCGCTAAGCGGCTCAATTTTTGTTGGGGACCGAGTGAGTCCAGCTTATTTTGCACAGGAAGAGTTTGCTTCAGAAATAACACCATTAGAGAAAGTTTGGGCAGAACGACCAGATATGACAAAGAAAGAAGTGCGCCAAGCATTAGCGAAGTGTGGATTGAAAGAAGAACACGTATTAAAACCTATTCGTTTATTAAGCGGTGGAGAGCAAACGAAAGTGCGTTTATGTGAACTTATCGTAACGAAAAGCAATGTTTTAATTTTAGACGAACCGACTAATCATTTGGATGTAGAAACTAAGATGGCTTTACAGGAAGCGTTACAACAATACACAGGAACAGTTTTAATTGTCTCACATGAACCTTCTTTCTATGAATCGTGGATAACAAAAGTATGGAATATAGAAGATTGGAATGCTGAACAATATGAATAAAGAAAAGGCATTAGCTTTTATGAGCTAATGCCTTTTCTTTGTGATTAACATGATTTTCGAGAACTCTTACATGAGAATTGTATGAAGAAGCACTCTTATGGTGCGCTTATAAGCGTGCTTTTTCTTTTGTTATATTTATAATAATACGAAAGCCTTTCCCTAACAGGTGACTATCTTTCTTTGTATATATAGATAGCTCGAAATAGAATGAAAATAATTCCTATATGTAAAGGATAATGTGGATATTATAGGAAGACAATAGAAATTAAAGGAAATTCATGTAAAATTCAAATGAACTTCATATAAACTTCATATTAGAAACTAGATATAATTATAATAGGTTAATATGATATTTTGATTTTTCATAAAATTAAAAGTTTGAATTTAGGAGGTATTGCTCAAACCTAAATTCAAACTTTAGTGAAATAATTAATGGATATTACGTCTAGTTTTCGCTAATGACGGCATTTAAAAGTTCGGCAGGATTACCCGTTCCTGCACCACCAATTGTAATAGATCCACCAGGAGGAATTTCGCCATTCCATCCTGCGTTCGTAATTACATAATGATTATTTGTTTTACTACTAATTTTAGAATCCCAAACTTGTGTTAAATTGCCGCTATAATCAAATTCTAATTTCCAATTTTTAATAGGAGTCGTTCCGTTATTTTTAATTATAATCGAGAAGTTATAACCGCTTCCCCAATTCGAAGTGACTGAAAATGTAGCAGTGCCATTTCCATCAGGAGGTGTTGTATTAGCTTCATCCGTTTTGACGGTAAGAGTGGTAGGGTGTGATTTATTTCCAGCAGCATCTTTAGCAATTACTGAAAATGCGTATTCAGTATTAGGTTTTAAGTTTTTAATTGTAATGCTATTGGTTGTTGTACTCCATTTCTCTTCTCCAGCAGTAATTTCATATTCCGTAACTGCTACGTTATCAGTAGATGCAGTCCAGTTTAATTGAACTGAGTTTGAATTTTTATTCGTAACTACAATGTTTTTAACATTCGTTGGTGGCTCAGTATCTTTTTGACTAATAGGTCCACCAAGTAATTCTTTTACTAGCGTATCAAGTAATTTTGGACCACTACAACTATATTTTGGACTTGTACGGCAATCCCCGCTTAGTTCCCAAAACATTGCTCCACTTAAACCTTTCGTCTTTATATAGTCTGTTTTATATTTCATAGATTCATTGTCATCGTAGCTAATAAATGTGCCTGTAGTCGCATTATATAAGTAAGGGACTTTAGCTGTGTCATTCCAGTAGCGTACAAAACCATTTTTATTAACGTAATTGGCTGCTAAATCACCGTAATCATACACACCTGTGTCACCGGTAGAATAATCATCCCAAGTACCTTTAGAAGCAAGTTTCCCATCACTACCTGGTTTGCAAGGTTGATATTGTCCGTTATTTTCTTTTCCACAACTTTTCCAGCCACGTCCGTAAAAGGGTACGCCTAATACTAGTTTATCGACTGGAACACCTTCATTTGTATAAACATTTATAGCACCATCTACGTAAAAATTCGTATTTGCTGCTGGGTCATTTGGATCCTTATATAGAGCTGCATTATGATTAGAAGTAGCTTCCCATCCGCCGTGGAAATCATATGTCATAATATTAATCCAATCGAGTATTTGAGAAATTTTCTTTAGCTCTGTATGATCAGCGTAGCGTTGGCTTGCACCTGAAGCGATTGTTAGTAAATATTGTTTGCCATCTTCAGTACCTGCTTTATTCAAAGCATTTCGGACGTCTTGAAGAAGAAGAGTGAAATTTTGTTTATCTTCAGGACGATAACTACCACCAGGAATCGTTTCAACGCCCGGATATTCCCAGTCTAAATCTACGCCATCAAACCCATATGCGCGAAGAAAAGCTACTGTAGATTCAGCAAATACTTTTCTTGTTTTTTCATCAGCGGCCATATCAGAAAAGCGGTTAGACCAAGTCCAGCCACCAACGGAAATAATTGTTTTTAAGTGAGGATATTTAGCTTTTAATCGTTTTAGTTCTCCGAAATTTCCGCAACGGGCATATTTATCGCAATCTTCCCAAGTTGTCCCTGAGCCAGGATACGATTTGGTAACATCAGCCCATGGTTCCCCGAGTACGAGAGTACCATTAGGAACCTCTTTATTTTGCAATGGTACACCAGATTCTTTACAGTTCCACGTTTGTTTATTTGGATTATCAGGATGAGTAGAAGGGTTTCCATGTTTTCCATTCCAACAAATATCCGCGAAAGCATAGTTAAGGTGAGTAAGTTTTGATGCATCAATATCAGCAACTTGATAATTACGTCCGTAAACGCCCCACGAAGGAAAGTACCCAACAATTTTTTGACTTTGCTTTGGTGAATCTGCTAATGCGAGATTTGGAGTAATAAAATTTGTGAGAAAAAGAGGTAAGAAAAGTAGTAGAGATAGTAATAGCAGTGTAAATTTTTGAGACCTCATAGCCATTTCTCCTTTCAAAATAAAAGATATATTTAAAGGCATACGCCAATAAATCAAAATGAATCTAGACGTATGAAACGTCTAGATAAAATGATCAGACATCACGAAGTCTATACAAGGGAACTGGGGGTGATTAAATCGTAACAAATGTAAGATTTAGTGTAAACGCTTTATTCAGTTGTAAAAGACTTTCTCAATACAAAAAGGCTTGAATACAAACTATATATGAAAACGAAAGATTGGTATGGGAGGAAATAGCTCATTATAAATAAATTTGAGAAAAAATTGTATGGAGCCAATTATTAAAGACGTAGAAAGATAAGGAAATATCATGTAAAATAATAGTAAAAATATGTAAAGGAGGGAATGGTGTGGATGTGTTTTTGAACATTGCTGAAGAAAAAATTCGAAAAGCAATACGGAATGGTGATCTTGATTATCTTCCGGGAAAAGGAAAACCACTACAATTAGAAGATTTTTCAATGGTACCTCCAGAACTTAGAATGAGCTATAAAATTTTAAAAAATGCGGGAATGATTCCACCAGAAATGGAACTACAAAAAGATATATTAAAAATAGAGGATCTAATTGCTTGCTGTTATGATGAAGAAGAGAGAAAGAAATTAAGAGAAGAGTTAACAGTAAAAACGCTTCGTTTTCAGCAGGTAATGGAAAAGAGAAAGATTAAAGATAGTTCAGCTTTTCGTATGTATCAAGACAAAGTATTTCGTAAATTACGCTAAGAGGGATAAGATGACTACATTTAAAACGATAGAAGAATTAGCGACCTATATCGAAGAACAACAATTGGTACTTCTGTTTATTAAAACGGAAAATTGTGGTGTTTGTGATGTTATGGTAAGAAAAGTAAATTGCGTATTAGAGAATTATGATTACGTAGAGAAAATAGAGATATTACTACAAGACATGCAAGAGATTGCGGGGCGATATGCCGTATTTACAGGACCGACAATTTTATTATTTTATAATGGAAAAGAGATCCTTCGAGAATCGCGCTTCATTTCACTTGAAAATCTAGAGAGAACCATTCAATTATTCGAGGAATAAGGGAGGCTTTTATATGGAATTTATTATTGTCATACTATTATTTGTTGTAGTTGGAATAATCGTAACAGCAGTTCGATCGAACAAAAAGAAGGTAAATCTTACAAAACAAAATAACATTCATAATTCATCTAACAGCTCATCACCATTATTTTTCTTTGCTGGATCTGATAATGATAGCTCGCATGATGGTGGTTCACATGATTGTGGAGGGTCTTTTGGGGGAGATAGCGGAGGAAGCTGCGGTGGCGGCGGTGGTGATTGATGAAAATGCGCCTTATATAGGCGTATTTCTTTTTAAACAAACGTTTGATTAGTCGGCTTACATATGCATAAACACAGTTAAACAAACGTTTGATTAATATTTTTAACATACTAAGGGGAATGGAAATGAAAAGGGAACCGAAAGTGAAAAATAAGGGGAAAGTAGTGTTGTTTTTATTAGCTGCGGGAGGTGTAATTCTTGTTAAATTAGCATTTAAATTTGGAACAATACATATGATTCGAACTTGGTTTGAAAGTACGTTTTCTTAAATAAGGAATATAGCCTCTTGCGATAGAGGTTTTTGATTTGTTATCATTAGACTGAACGGTCGGTTTAAAGAGGTGTGAATATGAGAAGAAGCGCAGAAGAGATAAAGAAAGAAATTGCATATAAAGCAGAAAGTCTATTTTCACAGAAGGGCTATGCAGCTACATCTATGGAAGAGATTTGTGAAATTACAGAGCGAAGTAAAGGAAGCATTTATTATCACTTTAAAAGTAAAGAAGAATTATTTTTATTTGTAGTGAAACAGCATACGTATGATTGGGTTGAAAAATGGAATGAAAAAGAGAAGTTGTATAGCACTAGTACTGAAAAACTATATGGTATCGCGGAATATCATGTAGAGGACATACAGCAACCAATTTCAAATGCAATAGAGGAATTCTCTATGAGCCAAGTTGTAAGTAAAGAGATTCTGGATGAACTGTTAGCTTTAACTAGAGAATCATATGTTATGTTTGAGAAATTAATTGAAGCAGGTATACAGTCTGGAGAGTTCCGTGAAGATAATGCTCGTGATCTTATGTATATTGTGAACGGATTATTATCAGGGCTTGGAGTACTTTACTACGAGTTAGATTATAAAGAGCTGAAACGTATTTATAAAAAGGCAATAGATGTATTGTTAAAAGGAATGGCAGCTGAATAATAAGTCAGTTGCTTTTCTTACAAAATAAATTAGACCGAACGGTCGGTTTATGGAAGGAGAATGAAAGTGAAAGCTTTATTTAAAAACCGAGCATTTATGCTCGTTATGGCATCTGATATTTTACAACAATTTGCAATTTGGATTAGAAATATGGCTCTTTTATATTTCATAATGGAGCGGACAAATAATGATCCAGTTTCAGTGTCTCTATTATCTGTCATGGAGTATGCACCTATCTTTATTTTCTCGTTCATTGGTGGTGCATTAGCAGATCGTTGGAATCCGAAAAGAACAATGGTTGCTGGAGATGTGTTAAGTGTACTGTCTATTATAGGAATTGTCGTATTGTTAAAATTTGATTATTGGCAGGCTATATTTTTTGCAACACTCATTTCCGCGATTGTAGGGCAGTTTTCTCAGCCGTCATCGTCGCGTATATTTAAGCGCTATGTAAAGGAAGAAGAGGTAGCAAATGCGATTGCATTTAATCAAACATTACAGTCCTTATTTATGATTTTTGGGCCAGTTGTAGGATCAATTGTGTATACACAACTTGGCTTATTTACATCACTATATAGCTTAATCATTCTATTTTTGTTATCGGCTATCATCCTTTCATTTTTACCAAAATGGGTTGAACAAGAGCAAGTGGCAAGAGATTCATTAAAAAATGATATAAAAGAAGGATGGAAATACGTTCTTCACACGAAAAATTTACGTATGATTACGATCACTTTTACAATTATGGGTTTAGCTGTTGGATTAACGAATCCATTAGAAGTATTCCTTGTAATTGAACGTTTAGGCATGGAAAAAGAAGCTGTTCAATATTTAGCGGCAGCTGACGGAATAGGTATGTTAATCGGTGGTATTGTTGCTGCAGTTTTCGCTTCAAAAGTGAATCCGAAAAAGATGTTTGTATTCGGTATGAGTATATTAGCGATGTCATTTTTAGTAGAAGGGCTATCTACATCATTTTGGATTACTAGTTTCATGAGATTTGGAACAGGTATTTGTTTAGCTTGTGTTAATATCGTTGTCGGTACGCTTATGATTCAACTTGTACCAGAAAATATGGTTGGAAGAGTAAATGGGACGATTTTACCACTGTTTATGGGGGCAATGTTAATTGGAACTTCACTAGCTGGAGGATTAAAGGAACTAACTTCACTAGTTACTGTGTTTTGTATAGCGATGGCACTTATTTTATTAGCGATAGGGCCAGTTCTACGTATGCAAATAAAGAAAGAAGCTGTCGCTAATAAAGAGGAACTAACAAATTCGTTAGCTTCGAAATAACTATTTTAAGGGAGCAAAATTGCTCTTTTTTTTTTGAGGAACTTTTGACAACTATATGAGCCAATTATATACTGATGTTGTAAAAACGATTTTACAAGTTAGGAGCAATGGTGTGAAAAATCAAATCTATGAATTACGCACTGGAAATAATATTTCACAAGGCGCATTAGCTGATAAATGCAAGGTTTCTAGACAAACGATAAATGCAATTGAGAATAATAAATATGATCCAAGCTTAGCGTTAGCATTCCGTTTAGCTGAAGTATTAGGAACAACTGTTGATAAATTATTTTTGTACAAGCAGTAGAGTCGTTCATTATAAGGCGCACCGTTAAAAATAAAAAAGATCCTCTTCTTATGAGAAGAGGATCTTTTCTTATAGCGTTTTAGTCTTTGGACTAGGTGGTGTAACGGATGTATTATTTTCTGGAACTCTAGTGAGTAAGAATCCACCGATAATAAACAATACAATAATACTAAGAACACCAGCGTTTGTTTTTCCTGTTAATTGCGTTGTAACACCGACTAATACCGGGCCCATAATTGCGGCGAACTTACCAAAGATATTATAAAATCCGAAGAACTCATTAGCAGATTCTTTTGGTACTAGTTTTGCAAAGTATGAACGACTTAGTGCTTGAATACCACCTTGAGATGTAGCAACTAACATTGCTAAAATCCAAAAATCAAGTGTCGTTTTTAAGAAATAAGCATATGTGCAAATAATGATATAAATAATGATACCGACATATAACATTTTTTTACCAGTAAATGTTTCAGATAGTTTTCCATATAGTAACGCAAATGGACAAGCGACAATTTGTGTTACAAATAATATGATTAATAGATTCGTTGCACTAATACCGAGATCGGTTCCGTAAGCTGTAGACATAGTAATAATTGTATCGACTCCGTCAATATAGAAAAAGTAAGCAATTAGAAACATAAATACAGTTTTATATTCTTTAATATTTTTAAAAGTATCAGCAAGACGTTTGAAGCTCATTTTAATAGGTCTTGGATGACGCTCAATATAGTGTGTTTGCTCTACGTTTTTAAGCATTGGAATTGTAAATAACCCCCACCAAAGAGCAGTTATCGCGAATGAAATTTGACTAGCAATGCCAACTGATAAAGGGATAGTTCCTTTTTGAGCAAGAATAATAAGAGCGATACAACCGATAAAAGGAATAGTACTCCCAATATAGCCTAAAGCGAAACCTCTTGTAGAAATTCGATCCATTCTATCTTCAGAAGTGACATCTACTAAAAATGCATCATAAAAAATGTTTGCCCCAGCAAAACCAACTAATGCGAGCATATAGCATCCTAATAATAAGTACCATTGAGATGTTGGAACGACTGCTAACATACTTGTAAATACGATACCAAGTCCAAAGAAGAATGTGAAAAATCGTTTTTTAAATCCTTTATAATCAGCAACTGTGCCGAGAATAGGAGCAAGTATAGAAATTAAAAGTGTAGCGAACGAGTTTGCATATCCCCAATATGCTGTTGAAGTTGCACCAGATAGCCCGGCTTCTTTTGCAGCTGCTTTAAAGTAAATTGGAAATAATGCAGTTGTAATGACGAGCGAATATACCGAGTTCGCCCAATCGTATAATATCCAGCTTTTTTCTTGTCTGGACATTTTTTTCATATAGTGTTCCCCCTTAAATTTGTTCTACTAACAGTGTACAAAAATAAAAATTATAAAAAGAGAAACAGTGATGATTTTTACAGAACTTTTACATATATACACAGTTCTTTACAATTGGAGTAAATCCTCTACAATTGATCCGTCTGTTTCGCCTAAGTGTAAACCGAGTAGTCTAGCGATAGTTGGACCTTCATCAATAAGTCTCATATACGGGACGGTAACGCCGGTTTTTATTCCTTTTCCAGCAGCGATAAAAATTGTTTCATAGTTAGGTTTTGTTGGAGAATATCCATGCGTACCAAATGTATATTTTTTACTAGGCGTAACATCTTTTTCAGTAATTTCTTTTATAAAATCTCCTGTATAGTTTTCAGTGAAATAATACCCCTCTTGCGCTTCTAACATAAATAAACAATTACCATCTGCACCGCAGTCTTTCGCAGCTTCATCATGAAGTATAAATTCAATTCCATTCTGTTTATTTTGCAGCAGTTCTTCAAGGAGTAGTTGTACTTCTCGAATTGTATCCGTATCATTTTTGTCTTTCACATATACATAGGCAGACCCGTCGCAACTTTGACAATAGGCCTTCCAATCTACTAATAGCCCTTTTTTATTTATAGATACGAGGCCTTTTTGTTGGAATAGCACATTTAATTGAATTGCTTTGTTTTCACTTAAAGCGCTATGGTCACCAAGAGCGATAATTGTACTCTCTTCGTATAGGTCACTGTCTTTTAAAGTTTGAATAATTTTCCCTAGCCGCTCATCATGTCTATGAATTGCAGCTATTGTTTCGTTAGATTCAAAGCCATGATAATGTCTTTGCGTGTCTAAATCAGTGAAATGTACGAACATAACATTAGGCTTTTTCGTCTGAATGGTGTGTACAGCAGAGGCGAGGACGAAATCATCCAGCTCTGGTTGTGATAAACCATTTCTTATATGGCCGAAACGACGATTTAAATCTAATTGGTATAGTGGGCTACCGCTAAATAAGGAAACTAACACTTGATTTTGCCACGGTCTATTGGGGAAAATTTCTGGTAAATTGTAATCAATGTTTGCTCTCCCAGTAACAGGCCATAGAAGGGCAGCTGTCGTTAAATTTGCTTTACGCGCTTCATCATACAATGTTGTTCCTTTTATCGATTTTCGGTACCAATGCCAATCAGGTGATTCACGTCCTGGTTGAAGTAACGTATTACTAACAACACCGTGCTTGTTAGGGTAATTACCGGTTACGATTGTTGAGTGGCTTGGATATGTTACAGAAGGATAAATTGGTTCTACTTTTTCGACAACCGTGCCCTTTTTTATTAGAGATTGGAAATGAGGTAGTTTTTGTAGTATAGGAAAATCTAAAGCTGATAAACAGTCGAATGATAAAATAATGACACGATTCGTTAATGCTTTATCCATAAAGTAATCCTCCTAATTATATAAAACCTATTCTTATATATTACTATTAATACCTAGTAATAAAAATATGTTTTCGAATAAAATTTATTGTTTATTTTCAGAAAAATTAAACATATAATAAGTATAAGGGAATCTACGGACGGAGGGAATAGTATGGACTGGTTAGATGGATTCGGTATATTTTACATCATTGGTGGCATCACAATTCTCCTTGTATTTGCTATTTCATATTTACTAAAGAAACGTTTTCCAGACAAACAGTTTGATATTATATTTGCACTGATTGTAATACTTCTTTGCTTAGCATCATTTCCTGTTACCATGATGGTTATTGGTGGGTGGGAAGGAATGGGATATGGATTTATTGGTTTCTTCGTTCTACTAGGTACACTTATTGGTATGATTGCACATCAACTTGTAAAAATCTCTCGAAAAAGCTACGTATAAAACTGTAAAAAATGAAAAGAATATATAATAATAAGAAAATTAGCTATTGTTTTAAAAAAGAATTTGTATTATGATAATCAACAAATTTATTTCGTTATAACGATGAAAAAGGACTAGTACATATTCAACCTTTTTAGTAGAGAGAGAATCCGCCAGGCTGAAAGATTCTTAAAAAGGCAATATAGAACCTGCCTTTGAGTTCTGCATATGCAGCGGGAATTTCCCGTTATCAAAAAGAGAGCATGCGCAATTTTTGTGCATGAATCAGGGTGGTAACGCCGGCAAAGCTCGGTCCCTATTTAGGGACGCGGGCTTTTTTGTATTTTCTAGAAGGAGGAAGACTGACTATGGCAAAAGAACAAGTGCAAGCCATTACGAAGATGGAAGAGGACTTTGCGCAGTGGTATACCGATATTGTAAAAAAAGCCGAACTTGTTGATTATTCAAGTGTAAAAGGGTGCATGATTTTACGTCCGTATGGTTATGCCTTATGGGAGAATATGCAGAAGGTGATGGATGAGAAGTTAAAAGAAACTGGCCATGAAAATGTATATATGCCAATGTTTATCCCAGAGAGTTTATTGCAAAAAGAGAAGGATCATGTTGAAGGATTTGCTCCTGAAGTAGCATGGGTTACGCATGGCGGGGATGAAAAGTTAGCGGAAAGACTTTGTGTACGTCCTACATCTGAAACTTTATTCTGTGAGCACTTTTCAAAAATTGTGCAATCCTATAATGATTTGCCAAAGTTATATAATCAGTGGTGTTCAGTAGTTCGTTGGGAGAAGACAACTAGACCATTCCTTCGTACGACTGAATTTTTATGGCAAGAGGGTCATACAATCCATGAAACGGCAGAAGAATCGCAGGCTGAAACATTAAATATTTTAAACTTATATGCTTCTTTCTGTGAGGATTATTTAGCGATACCAGTTATTAAAGGACAAAAAACAGAAAAAGAGAAGTTTGCTGGAGCAAAGGAAACTTATACAATTGAAAGTTTAATGCATGATGGAAAAGCGCTTCAAACAGGAACCTCTCATAACTTTGGGACGAATTTCTCAGAAGCATTTGATATTAAGTTTTTAGATCGTAACGGTAAATGGCAATATGTGCACCAAACATCTTGGGGTGTATCAACAAGAATGATAGGCGGGCTAATAATGGTTCATAGCGATAATAATGGACTTGTAATGCCACCAAAAGTCGCTCCAGTGCAAGTTGTTATTGTACCAATTGCTCAGCATAAAGAAGGAGTTTTAGCAAAAGCAACAGAGTTACAAGGACATATTCAAAAGGTTGCACGAGTAAAAATAGATGCTAGTAATAAAACGCCTGGTTGGAAATTTAATGAGTATGAAATGAAGGGTATTCCAATTCGATTAGAAGTTGGCCCTAAAGATATTGAAAAGAATCAAGTTGTACTTGTAAGAAGAGATACGAAGGAAAAAGAGTTTGTACCGATGGATCAATTAGAAGAACGTATTCCAGCATTACTTGAAGAAATTCATAGTTCTTTATTTAATAAAGCAAAAGCATTTCGCGATGAGAATACGTATGCTGTGACAAATTTCGAAGAGATGAAAAAAGTAGCTGACGAAAAGCAAGGCTTTATTAAAGCAATGTGGTGCGGGGAATTGGCTTGTGAAGAGAAACTAAAAGAAGAAGTGGGAGTATCATCACGTTGTATGCCTTTTGAGCAAGAGCATTTAGCTGAAGAATGTATTTGTTGTGGTAAAGAAGCTAAACAAATGGTGTATTGGGGAAAAGCGTATTAATACTCTTTTGATAGGTGATAAAAAGGACTTTAGGCTGCATAATAAAATGCAATCCAAAGCCCTTTTTAGTTTTATACAGTATTTCATGTATTCTTTAGATGGAAGGATGTTGTTCTTATTTTACGTTTTTACGACGAATAAACAGTAACATACCAATTAGGAATGTTGAAAGACCCATTAAAATAGATATAGGGTAATGCGTTGCAGTATTAGGTAATTTATCACCTTGTTTTTTTGTATTATCTTTTACATTACCACCTTGAGAACCGTTGTCCTTCTGAGAATTGCTATCGCCTTTAACACGATTGCCACCTTGAGAGCCGTTGCCACCTTGAGAGCCGTTGCCACCTTGAGAGCCGTTGCCACCTTGAGAGCCGTTGCCACCTTGAGAGCCGTTGCCACCTTGAGAGCCGTTGCCACCTTGAGAGCCGTTGCCACCTTGAGAGCCGTTGCCACCTTGAGAGCCGTTGCCACCTTGAGAGCCGTTGCCACCTTGAGAGCCGTTGCCACCTTGAGAGCCGTTGCCACCTTGAGAGCCGTTGCCACCTTGAGAGCCGTTGCCACCTTGAGAGCCGTTGCCACCAGAGCCACTGCCACCAGAGCCATTGCCACCTTGAGAGCCGTTGCCACCAGAGCCACTGCCACCAGAGCCATTGCCACCTTGAGAGCCGTTGCCACCAGAGCCACTGCCACCAGAGCCATTGCCACCTTGAGAGCCGTTGCCACCAGAGCCACTGCCACCAGAGCCATTGCCACCAGAGCCGCTGCCACCAGAACCGTTGCCACCGGAACCACTGCCACCAGAGCCGTTGCCACCAGAGCCGTTGCCACCAGAACCACTGCCACCAGAACCGTTGCCACCGGAACCACTGCCGTCAGAGCCATTGCCGCCAGAGCCATTACCGCCGGAACCACTGCCACCAGAGCCGTTGCCACCGGAACCACTGCCACCAGAGCCGTTGCCACCGGAACCACTGCCGTCAGAGCCATTGCCGCCAGAGCCATTACCGCCGGAACCACTGCCACCAGAGCCGTTGCCACCAGAGCCGTTGCCACCGGAACCACTGCCGTCAGAGCCATTGCCGCCAGAGCCATTACCGCCGGAACCACTGCCACCAGAGCCGTTGCCACCAGAGCCGTTGCCACCGGAACCACTGCCGTCAGAGCCATTGCCGCCAGAGCCATTACCGCCGGAACCACTGCCACCAGAACCGTTACCGCCGGAACCGTTACCACCAGAGCCATTACCGCCGGAACCACTGCCGTCAGAGCCACTGCCACCAGAACCACTATCGTCCTGAGAACCGTTATTTCCTGGAGGTTTATTATTATCCTTTAAATTTCCTTCTGCAAAATGATCGCTATTTTGTACAATAGCGTTTGTTAATGGTTGGAAGTTTTCAGTTGCAGCATTACCGATATTTAAACCGCTAAAAAAAGATAAAGAGAGTGTTGATGCTAAAATGAAGATTTTCGTCATGGTTTTCCTCCTAAGAAATTAATATTCCATCTAAAATACATCCCTTTGTAATATTTCTTAGGAAAAAGAGTTTTATGCAAAAAAAACTATATATAGAAAAAGGTGGTGTATTTGTCAAAGCAGAAAAGAGTTAATGTAGATTTCCTACAAATAGTAGAGGCGGAGAATTTACATTCATAACGGTAGAGGAAGTGGCAGTAGATGAAAGAGTACATAGCGTTTGATATTGGCGGTACGCAAATTAAGTATGGCATTGTTTCAGAAATAGGGAGAGTATTAAAGTGTAAAACAGTTGCAACAGAAATTCATTTAGGCGGAGAACAAATTATTCAAAAACTTATATATGTATCCAAAAAAATAATGAATGAACATACTATTGCAGGAATTGGTATTAGCACTGCGGGAATTGTTGATATTAATAAAGGAATTGTGACGGGAGGTGCGGATCATATTCCGGGATATAGTACTATTCCTATTATTGATAGGTTGCAAGAGATATTAAAAGTTCCAGTATCGATTGACAATGATGTGAATTGTGCAGCGTTTGGAGAAAAGTGGAATGGTAGTGGAAGAGAGAAAGCGAACTTTATTATGCTCACCCTTGGAACAGGGATTGGGGGAGCGATTTTTATAGATGGAGAATTGTACCGAGGCCATTCATTTAGTGCTGGTGAATGGGGGAATATGTTAATAGAAGGAAAACCGTTTGAAGAGGTTTCCTCGATTTCAGGATTAATTCGTCTTGTCAGAAAATATAAAGGCAAAGGCGAGTGGAATGGGAAAAGAATTTTCGAGTTGTATGATAAAGGAGATCGGGAAGTTGCTCAAGCAGTTGGGATCTTCTTTAAACATTTGGCAATCGGAATTAGTAATCTTGCTTATATTTTCAATCCAGAAACGATTATTATTGGTGGAGGAATTACTGATAGAGGAAATGAGTTTTTAAAAGAAGTAAAAGAAGAGATCAGTAAATACTTAAATCAAGAGATTTATAATAATTGTGAGATTGAACTTGCACAAAACGGTAATTGTGCAGGAATGATTGGTGCTATTTACCACTTCTTACATCATCATAAGTAAATTATATGAATGTTTTCATATAACTGAGAATTTATCCTTTTTATCGCTAGGTAAATAATGCTACAATATAAGAGAAGAATACAATATTTTCCGATTTGGAAAATGCTTTGTAGAAAGGGAGAAACTTCATGCCTATTATTTTAGAAAAAGGTCAAAAGATCGATTTAACGAAAGGACAACCAAAAGTAGCAAAACTACAGGTTGGCTTAGGCTGGGATCCAATTGGGCAATCAGGTGGATTTCTGTCTTCATTATTTGGAAGTAAACCAAATGTAGATTGTGATGCATCTGTTGTTATGTTAGAAGGAGATCGTTTTTTAAACAAAAATGATTTAGTTTACTTCGGAAATAAACTTTCTACTTGTGGTAGTATTATTCATTCAGGAGATAATTTAACAGGCGAAGGCGCTGGTGATGACGAAACAATTTTCGTAGAATTACATAAAGTTCCAAGCCGTATTAATCGTTTAGTATTCGTTGTAAATATTTATGACTGTGTAAATCGTCGTCAAGATTTCGGGATGATTCGTAATGCATATATTCGTATTCAAAACCCGCAAACTGGTGAAGAATTAGCACGCTATAATTTATCGGATAATTATGCTGGCAAAACGACTCTAATTGCAGGTGAAATGTATCGTTACGGAAGTGAATGGAAGTTTTCAGCAGTTGGAGAAGGAACACAAGATAAAAACTTAAGTGAGATTGTATCACGTTATCAATAAAATAACCGAGGAGGAATTGTATATGGCATCAATTTCATTGAAAAAAGGACAAAAGGTAGACTTAACAAAAACGAATCCAGGTCTTTCGAAAGTTCTTGTAGGACTTGGTTGGGATACGAATCGTTATGACGGACAAAACGATTTCGACTTAGATGTTAGTATTTTCTTAGTAGGTGCGAATGGTAAAGTTTCAGGAGCTGAAGATTTCGTCTTCTATAATAATCCAAAAGGTGCGAATGGTTCTGTAGAGCATTTAGGAGATAACCGCACTGGCGAAGGTGAAGGCGATGACGAAGCGATTAAAGTAGATTTGAAAAATGTTCCTGCTCACATCGAACGTATTTGTTTTACAATTACAATTTATGATGGAGAAGGCCGTAGCCAAAACTTCGGACAAGTTTCTAATTCTTTCGTACGTATTCTTGATGAAGAAAAGAATGCAGAATTAATTCGTTACGATTTAGGAGAAGATTTCTCTATTGAAACAGCCGTAGTAGTAGGTGAATTATACCGTCATGCAGGTGACTGGAAATTCAATGCAATCGGAAGTGGATTCCAAGGTGGATTAGCGTCTCTATGTAATAACTTTGGTTTAGATGTAGAGTAATAGATTTGATTTATATATCCATCGGTGAAATGCGTGTTTACCGATGGATATATTTTTAAAGATAAAAATATAGAGGTGAATATAGATGGTTATTCAATTACAAAAAGGACAGAAAATCGATTTAGGCAAGACAAGCCCTGGTTTAACAAAAGCAGTAATTGGTCTTGGATGGGATATTAAATCTTATGACGGTGGATCAGATTTCGATTTAGATGCATCTGCCTTTTTATTAGATGCAAACGGAAAATGTACGAAGGAAACTGATTTTATTTTCTATAATAATTTACAGTCTCCTTGTGGATCTGTTTTACATACAGGAGATAACCGTACAGGCGAAGGCGAAGGCGACGATGAGCAACTTGTTGTAGATTTGAAGAAGGTTCCAGCAGACGTTCATAAAATTGCTATTACAGTTACGATTTATGATGCAGAAGGCCGTAGTCAAAACTTTGGGCAAGTAGGAAATGCATTTGTTCGTTTAGCAAATGAAGAGACGAATGAAGAAGTTCTTCGTTTTGATTTAGGGGAAGATTTCTCCATCGAAACAGCAGTTGTCTTTTGTGAATTATACCGTCATAATGGACAGTGGAAGTTTAATGCAGTAGGAAGTGGATTCCAAGGTGGTTTAGGTGCGCTTGTAAGAGCGTATGGCTTGGATGCATAGAAAGGAAACGATATTCGTTTCCTTTTTTTGACCTTTCTATAAATCTAGCAAAGAATAGGGGATAAAGGTAAGATGAGTATTTTGCAAGGAATCCTTGATACGTATGCTCAGTTTTTCGACTTGGACATGTGGATTAAAGTGTTGCAAGATCCAGTATCTTGGGGATTAATAGGTACACTTGTTGTACTTGAAGGGTTGTTATCTGCTGATAACGCACTTGTGTTAGCGGTAATGGTAAAACACCTTCCGGAAGAAAAACGTAAAAAAGCATTATTCTATGGACTTATTGGAGCTTATGTGTTCCGCTTTATTGCGATTGGAATCGGGATGTTCTTAATTAAATTAGCATGGGTAAAAGTGTTAGGTGCACTTTACTTAGCGTGGCTTTCAGTTAAATACTTCATTGATAAAAGAAAAGGTAATGCAGAAGAAGAGGAATCTCATGGTATGAACCAAAATAGTATTCTCTTCAGAATGTTCGGTGTCTTCTGGGGAACAGTTGCGATGGTTGAATTAATGGATATCGCATTCTCTGTAGATAGCGTACTTGCTGCATTTGGTGTATCTAATGAAGTTTGGATTTTACTATTAGGCGGAATGCTAGGTATTTTAATGATGCGTGGTATCGCTGGTGTATTCTTAAAATTGTTAGAGCGTATTCCAGAACTTGAAACGACAGCATATATTTTAATTTTAATTATTGCAGCAAAAATGTTATTGTCTGTTATTCATATTGAAATAAGCCATACAGTGTTCTTCATTATTTTAGTTGTAGCATTTGGAGCAACATTTATACTTCACTACATGAAGAATTCTGGACAAGCTAAAGAAGAAGTTGCAGTTACTAAAGAAGACAATAAATAATTGAAATGGGTTTGCTCGTTTTGCGAGCGCCCATTTTTTATAACCAAAAATAGTTTATAATAGAAGAAGGACTTAGAAAAAACGTAAATGTTTTTGGAGGTGAACTGTTGTGTTTTCACGTTTTACACTTCAACCATATGCATTAAAAGATGAATCAGATTTAAAGCAATTTGAAGCGCTTTTAGAAAAACGCCCACAATATGAGCTGACAGAGAATGAGATGAAATTTAGTTATATAGCATGTCGAATCCTTGGCGTTCCTAATGATGTAGATGAATATTTTAATGAACTGTTTGATTATAGTGAAGCGAAAGGAATCGAAGTTTTACACGAACAAAATTTAAACAAAGTGATTGATTCAGAAAAGCTTCGTCATATTCAAGAAGTGTTCGTATTACATCAAGAAGCACCAAATGGTCTGACAGTAAATAGGTTAGTTGCACACTTATCTGGGAAACAACTTTTACCGAAAGTAGACAATCCTGATTTACAGCATTACATACATACGACGTTTATTTCAGTATTGAAATTATATGAGAAACAACATAATCAGTCGTTAAAGACAGAAGGCTTCCGTCGTTTCTTAATCGACATAATTAAACTAAGCGAAAATTACGTAGCGAAGTGGTTTTCTACGATTAATTATAAGAAACAGATGCCGCGTATCGTTTGGTATGGTGATGCACAGGAAAGCCGTATATATTTCTTATATTTTCTTATTATGCTCGGTTGTGATGTGCTTTATTATCACCCCGAAGGAAAAGATGGATTTGAAAATATTGATGAAGAGGGAAGAACTTTTATTGTGTCTCATCCGGGTCGCATTTCTCTTGAACCATTCCCTGATCGCCGCCGCGAGCGTGTTGCAACAGTAGCGTATCAAGCTTCGAAAGAAATTGAACAAGTACTTCACCACGATAATTCACTATTATATAAACCGTGGCAATTCCGTTCGTATACACCTGTAGCACGTACGTTAAAAACGACATATGATGAACTCTTTTTAATTACGAAAGAAAAGGCATTTGTACGTCCAACATTCTTTGTTGAAAATAAACATATTTATATTCCTTCTTTATTTGCGAAAATATCAGGCGTTTCAAAGAATGATAAAGAATATTTTCAACGATTAAAGGCTGTTACATCATTTGATAATAGTTTATTAATTAATACATTCCCGTTTACGAAAGAGCAGAAAGCAAATTTCCAATATCATTATCGAGATGCATTGGACCGAGCTGGGAAATTACATCCTGATCTAATTATGAATAGCCATTGGTGGCCGCATAAGCGTTTACCGGAAGGTTTACAACATGGGATTGCAGAGGCGATTATCCATACGTGCGAAAGTGAAATGTGCAAACCAATTGCGAAAGAAACGAAACAAGAGGTAGCGCTGTATGTTTTTGCACAACTTTCTCAAATACCACCCAATATTTTAGAACAGCTTGAGAAATTTGATTATTCACAAGATGTACCGAAAATTGTTATATTTAATAATGAGAAGAGCGGAGAATTAACTCGTTCTGACGCTGTTTTATTACTATTTTTGAATCAAATTGGAGTAGATGTATTCCATTTCAATCCTACGGGCAGAAACGATATTGAACCGTATGTTGAAGCAGGAGCATTTGATTCCCATTGGCTTGAAGAAGTTAATTTCGATCTTGAGTTTCATGGTTCATCAGCCTATAAAAATTTATCACAAACAATAAAAGGACTATTTCGTCCATTTTTATAAGGAAAGGGAGAATATCATATGAATAACCCAGTCGTACTAGATTCGAAAACTGAATTGAATGAGCAAACCGCACAAGATGTTCGCTTGCAACTTAGACAAGATGCAGATGTGCAACGTATTTATAACGCAGTAGATATTAAAGATCAACTGGAATTAATTGAACTTGGAAAAGAACCTTCTATGGAAATTTCACGTTTCGCTGATCAAATTTTACATACAATGTCTCTATCAAAGATAGAAGATTCTGGTGAATTGTTAAAGCAACTTGGTAAAATTATGGACAGATTTGATAGTAAAGACTTTGCGGAAGAGAAAAGTGGTTTCTTCTCGCGCATGTTCAAAAAAGCGGATAAAATGATAGAACAAATCTTTAGTAAATATCAAACGATGGGCCGCGAAATTGATAAAGTTTATGTGGAAATTACGAAGTACCAAGATGAGATGAAAAAATCAATTGGTACGTTAGATGGCTTATATGAGCAAAACTTAAAATATTATTTAGACTTAGAGAAGTACGTAGTAGCAGGAGAAATGTTATTAGAGCGTTTAAATACAGAATTAGTTCCGATGTATGAAGAACGCGTGCGTAATAATGATCAATTAGCAGGTATTGAATTAGAGTCGCTTAAAAACTCGGTTGAAATTTTAGAGCAACGTATTGATGATTTAGAAAAAGCACGTATGGTTGCGCTACTTACAGCGCCGCAAATTCGCATGATTCAACGTGGAAATAATAAATTAATTGGTAAAATCAATACAGCATTTATTACGACGATTCCTATCTTTAAAAATGGTATCATTCAAGCAGTAAATGCGAAACGTCAAAAGCTTGTTGCAGATTCTATGGCTGAACTTGATCGCCGTACAAATGAATTACTTAAGAAAAATGCACAAAATATCGCAACGCAAAGTGTAGAAGTAGCGAGATTATCAGGTTCTTCTAGTATTAAAATGGAAACACTTGAGGAAACTTGGAACATTATTTCAAGAGGTATGCAAGAAACACAACAAATTGAAGAACAAAATAAACGTGAGCGTGAAGAAAGCCGCAAGCGTATGGCTACATTAACAGAGAATATCAAAAAAGAATTACAAGGATAAATGAAAAGGCAATGAGGAATAGTCCTCATTGCCTTTTAGTTTCTCTTCACTAATTTAATAATCTCATTCACAACAAGTGGAATGATACTTAATAAGAGAACGAATCCCCAATCTCGCATTGTTAATGCATGTACACCGAATATATTTGCAAGGGGCGGGATGGAGATGATACAAACTTGCATAAGAACACCGATAAGAAGGGAGAAGACTAAATATTTATTTGTAAAGATCCCAATTGAAAAAATCGATTTCGTTCTTGAACGCAAGTTAAATGAATGAACGAGCTGAGAAAAACTAAGAACGACAAATGCCATCGTTTGGGCATGTAATAGAGCATCGTCATCAATTCGTTCAGGGAAAAGAGGGAATAAATTTGTATCTCCAGTATAGAATTTTGCTCCGGCGATAAAAGCTATTAGCGTTAAAAGTCCAATGACAAGTCCATTGAAAACAAGAAAAGGAACGCTACCACTAAATAAGCTTTCTTTCGCATGTCGTGGTTTTTCCTTCATCACATCTGGATCTTCAGGATCAACCCCAAGTGATAATGCAGGCAGTGTATCTGTAATTAAATTCACCCACAAAATATGAATAGGTCGTAGTGGTGTTGCCCAGCCGAGTAAAATGGCTAAAAATAAAGCGATAATTTCTCCGAAGTTACAAGAGAGTAGGAAGAGAATTGATTTTTTTATGTTACGATAAATATTTCTACCTTCCTCAACAGCTTTCACGATAGATGAGAAATTATCATCTGTTAACACAACATCTGCTGCCCCTTTTGCAACGTCTGTTCCTGTAATGCCCATCGCTACGCCGACATCGGCTTGCTTTAAAGATGGTGCATCATTGACGCCATCACCAGTCATAGAAACGATATTTCCTTTCGCGCGTAATGCCTTTACAATTTTCACTTTATGCTCTGGAGAGACTCTAGCGAATACATTTAAATGATTAATTTTGCTAGCTAGTTCTGTATCAGCAATGTTATCTAATTCAGTTCCAATCATAATTTCAGATATTTCTTCAGCAATGCCGAGTTCTTTAGCAATTGCAAAGGCGGTATCTTTATGGTCACCAGTAATCATAACTGTGCGAATGCCGGCTTTTTTACATTCTGTAATTGAATCTTTCACTTCAGTTCTTGGCGGATCAATCATACCGACAAGACCGATAAAGATGAGATTTTCTTCAAGATGATTTATATCCACATCGTTTGAATTGAATTGTTTAAAGGCGAATGAAAGTACTCTTAAAGCTTCTTGAGACATTGCCCTGGCAGCTTCTAATATTTGATTTTTATCAACCTCTGTTAGACCCTCGATTTTACCGTTTTTAAATATGTGGGTACATCGAGGTAAGAGCTTATCAATAGCGCCTTTCGTCATGCTATAGTAGTTTTCATCGTATGTATGCACGGTTGACATCATTTTACGATCTGAGTCGAAAGGCAGCTCGTTAACACGTTCATGTATCGTTTCTAAATGATCTTTTTGCATATTAAAAGTGCTTCCGGCCACGAGAAGAGCAATTTCAGTCGGGTCTCCGGTTTGTGATTCGTTATTGTAAGACGCATCATTACATAGCACCATATTTTCTAACAATAGACGTTGTGCATCATTATTTACATTTAAATTTTCTAAGTGATCGTATGTGTTATCACTATAAAAGTGAGTAACAGTCATTTTATTTTGCGTTAACGTACCTGTTTTATCTGAACAAATAATTGTGACAGAACCGAGAGCTTCAACAGCTGGTAGTTTTCGAATGATAACGTTTTGTTTAATCATACGTTGTACACCAATTGCAAGAACGATGGAAACGATAGCTGGCAAGCCTTCTGGAATAGCTGCAACAGCTAAACTAATAGCAGTCATAAACATTTCTAACGTATCCCGGCCTTGTAAAAATCCGATGAGGAACATAACGATACAAATAGCTACAGCGACAAAGCCTAAATATTTTCCGACTTGTGCTAAGCTTTTTTGAAGTGGTGTCATATCATCGTCTGCTTCATGTAAAAGGGTAGCAATCTTACCAATTTGTGAGTTCATTCCAGTTTCAACAGCAACACCGACGCCTCTTCCATATGTCACAAGAGTAGACATAAAGGCCATGTTTTTTTGATCGCCAAGTGGTACTTGCTCATCACTTTGCATAGAAGCGTGGTAGATTGCATCTTTATCAACAGGGACAGATTCACCAGTTAGAGCAGATTCTTCAACTTTTAAATTTGCGGTTTCGATAAGGCGTAAATCGCATGGGATATATCGTCCGGCGTCGAGCATAACAATATCCCCTGGAACGACGTGCTCAGATGGAATTTCTTTTAGTTCACCATTTCTCTTGACGATAGCTTTTGGTGTTGCCATTTTTTTCAATGCCTCTAAAGCTTGTTCTGCTTTCGATTCTTGAACAACACCGATAACAGCATTTAAAACTACAACGAGCGCGATAATACTGGCATCCGCCCATTCACCTACAAAGGCAGAAATAAGGGCAGCTATAATAAGGACATATACGAGGACGTCATTAATTTGGGCGAAAATACGCTGCCATAAAGTGCGTTTTTGTTTTGTAGCTAATTCATTAGAACCGTATTGCTTTAAACGTTCACTTACAATCTCATCTGTTAAACCGTGTTGTTCGTTTGTTTCTAGGTCAATTAATGTTTGATCTTTCGTCTTACTGTACCAATTGCTCATAAGTAAGCACCTCCAGTAAAAACAGTTAGCAATGGTAGTGTTGCTATTATTTGTGAGTAGTATGTATGGAGAAAAAATCTAGGGTGAGGTTCTACTTCTATTGTACAATATTTTACAGTTGGTTGAGGGAAAGAGAAGAGTTGTCATGAATTTGTTGGAAATAAAAAAGAGCCTCATATAAGTGAGGCTTTTTTACTTTTTAATTAATGTACCTAATTCTTCTGTAATAGCTTGCATTTCACTAATGCTGAATGTTTCACGTTTCATAACATGATCATAAATGTCACGTAAATCTTCGTACATTTCTTCGTTAAAACTAGCAGCTCTCATCGCTCCAGCATTAACCATACGTAATTTTTCTTTAATAGCTTCGACCATGTATTCAACGTTTTCTTCTGACTTTACGGATAAATCCACCGAAGTGTCCCCCTTTAAAATAACATAAGGCTATCTTAACATTTTTTATCATTTTCGTTAATGAATCTTTTCAATCCTATTAAATTAGTAGGGATTTCCTTTATATTTCATAATTGGTTGTTTATACTATAAGTATATATGAAGAAATGCACCAAGAAGGGAAGAAACAAAGACATGGTTCAAGTATTGTTTGTTTGTCTTGGGAACATTTGCCGTTCTCCGATGGCAGAAGCAATTTTTCGAAATCTTGTCGTAAAAGAGGGACTTGAAGAGAAAATTGTCATTGATTCTGCAGGAACAGGAGATTGGCATGTTGGTCATCCGCCACATAAAGGAACACAAAAAATTTTAAAAGAAAATGCAGTCACTTTTGAAGGAATTAAAGCAAGGCAAGTAGAAAAAGAAGACTTAACAAAGTTTGATTATATTATTGCCATGGACAACAAGAATATAGCAGATTTAAAAAGTTTAGGTAAAACTGGAGGCTATATTGGTAGGCTGTCCGACTTTGTTCCAGACGGTGGCTGGACAGACGTTCCTGACCCTTACTATACAGGGAATTTCCAAGAAGTATATGACCTTGTAACAGAAGGGTGTGCAAAGCTATTAGCTTTCATTCGAAATGAACAAGGAATATGAGGAAGCTTAGAAAGAAATACTTTCTAACATAAGAAATGAAAGGGTGAAGGAATATGGCAAAGAAAAATAATATTGCTCGAAACATTGCGATTGGTGTAGCTGCAGGTGTAGCGGTATCCATGTTAAAGAAAGAAAACCGTGAAAAAGTAAAAAATACAGCAGAAAAAGCAAAAACAAAGATGATTGAAATTGGTGAAAATGCAAAGATCAAAGAAAAAGTGCAAACTGTTACAGATAAAGGACGCGAACTTGCTGATTTCAATGTGGTAAAAGCGAAAGTAGCAGAAATTAAAAAATTAACGCCATCTGTTGTAGAGACGTTAAAAGAAACGAAAGAAATTTTTAGTAAGAAAAAAGTTGAGCCAGAAGAAAAGCCAGAAACGATTGAAATTCAAGCTGTATCTCCAAAGGTAGATGAGCTGAAAGCAGAAGAAGAGCCAGTAGTTGCTGAAGATGGTGGTATGAAAGAAGCGCGTGAATTATTTATGAAAGACTCAAATGCAGTGGAAAAAAAAACTGAAGCGTACATTGAGTTAAAGCAAGATAAAGAAGAGAAGAAAAGCGTTTAAACATATATGAAAAAAATTTTAGAAAAGGTGAGAAGAAATCGTACTTATTCGTTTGGTAAAGATTTATATGACCGGACGATGCGCGATGATGTAGCGGGCTTGGCAGCACAGCTCGCTTATTTCTTCTTGCTTGCAATTTTTCCTGGGCTCGTTTTCTTAATTACGCTTCTTGGATTTATTCCCATTCAAACAGAGGATGTGCTTAGTTTATTAGAGGTTTATGTACCAGATGATGCAATGAACTTAATTGAGGTAAATGTAGATAAAGTTGTAAACCAGCAAAATGGTGGTTTATTATCATTTGGTTTATTATCCATGTTATGGTTTGCCTCAAATGGTGTTAATGCGGTTATGAATGCTTTTAACCGCGCTTATGACGTGAAGGAAACACGTTCTTTTATTACAACAAGAGCGTTATCAATTGTGTTTACATTAGCTATTATTTTTATGATTGTCTTTGCGTTAATTGTTCCGGTATTCGGACAAGTTATTGGAGCAGCAGTGTTTAAAGCACTCGGTTTATCAGATAGTTTTTCTTTCGTATGGAGCATTACACGATTAGTAGCGAGTTTCTTCGTACTATTTGCTTTGTTTAGTTTCTTATATACATTTGCACCAGATCGAAAGTTAAAAAGAAGAGAAGTTATTTCAGGGGCGTTATTTGCTACTGTAGGATGGATTGTGGTATCTTACTCATTTGCTTATTATGTAGATAAGTTTGCGAATTACGCCAATACATATGGTGGTCTCGGTGGTATCATTATTTTAATGTTATGGTTTTATTTAACTGGATGGGTAATTTTACTTGGCGGTGAAATTAATGGTTTACTCCACCATTATAGAACCGGTGACAATAATTCCCGTAATGAATAATGAGCTCTTGTTCCATAATAAAAAGGAACAGGGGGGATATTTCATGAGTAATAATAAAAAGAACCATAATAATAAAAGTAATAATAAACAAAAGAGCAGTTCGCATCCAAAGCATAAAACGAGTAGCAGTGCGAACGGTCATAATAGCTATCATTAAAAAAAACGGGTCCTCTATGAGGGACCCGTTTTATTTGCTTCCTTTTAATAATCGTAAGCCATTTAAAATGACAAGAATCGTACTTCCTTCGTGGCCAATAACACCGAATGGAAGAGCTAAAAATTGCAAGAAGTTTGAACAAATTAGCATCGCAATAACAGCTAGCGAAAAGATTACGTTTTGCTTCACAATACGGTTCATTCGTTTTGATAGACGGATCGCTTGAGAAAGACGAGATAGTTCGTTCTTCATCAGTACAACATCCGCCGTTTCTAAAGCTACATCTGTTCCTTCTCCCATTGCGACACCAATGCTAGCAGTAGCGAGTGCAGGTGCATCATTTATGCCGTCTCCGACCATTGCTACTGTACCGTATTTTTCTTTTAACTTTTTAATCGTTTCAACTTTTGTTTCTGGTAAACATGATGCGTAATATTCCTTTATATTACTTTCAGAGGCAATTGCTTTTGCCGTTTCTTCATTATCTCCAGTAATCATAATTGCTTCGACACCAATGTTTTGTAAATCGCGAATGGCAGCTATTGTTTCTTGGCGAAGCGTATCTTTTAAAGCGATAAGTCCAAGAATGCCTCCTTCATCACTAATATAAACGACAGTTTTACCTTCCTTTTCAAGTGAGGCAGAAATACCATTATGAAATGTCTTTGTTTCTTCACCGATAAAATCAGCTTTACCTATTTTATAAGCGTTGTTTTCGAATACTCCTTTTAGCCCAAAACCAGTTACATCTTCAACCTTTTCTGGTTTTATTAATGTAATGTCGTACGCATGTTGTGCATATTTAACAATGGATTCAGCTAAAGGATGTGTAGAGTGACTTTCAATTGATGCTGTAATGGAAAGCACTTCTTTTTCTGTCATATTTTCTCGAACATATACATCTGTTACGGTAGGTTTTCCTTCTGTTAATGTTCCTGTTTTATCAAAGGCGATTGCTTTTACTGAAGCGAGGCGTTCTAAATGAATGCCACCTTTAAAGAGAATTCCATTTCTCGCTCCGTTAGAAATTGCAGATAACGTTGCTGGTGTAATGGCAGCAACGAGTGCACAAGGAGATGCGACTACAAGTAAGATCATAGCGCGATAAAACGTTTCATTCCAGCTCCAGTCAAGTAAGAAATGAGGAACGAACATCATAAGCGCAACAACGAGTAGTACACCTTTTACGTATGTTCCTTCAAACTTTTCGATGAATAGTTGTGATGGTGATTTTTCACTTTGTGCACTTTGGACGAGACGGATAATCTTTTGGAATAAGGTTTGATCGCTCGGCTTCGTAATTTTAACTTCGATAGCACCACGTAAATTTACAGTACCTGCAAATACTTCATCGCCATGTCTTTTCTCATTTGGAATAGGTTCTCCTGTGATTGCTGCCTCATCGATATTTGTTTCACCGTTATGAATCGTACCGTCAGCAGGAACACGTTCACCTGGTTTAATTAAAATAATGTCGTTAATTTGTAACTCTCCAACAGGAACACGTTCCTCAGTTCCGGTGGAAATACGTAATGCTTCTTCAGGTTGTAAGTCCAGAAGAGCAGAAATTTCTTTTTGGCTCTTACTTAACGTATAAGATTCCATAGCACCGCTGAGTGCAAAGATGAAGATTAAAATAGCCCCTTCTGCCCAGTAGCCAATAATTGCAGCACCAATAGCTGCAAAGAGCATTAGCATTTCAACATTTAGCTCTTTTTCTTCAATCGTATCTTCAATTCCTTCTTTTGCTTTTGCATATCCACCAACTATATAAGCAAGGATATAGCAAGTAATACCTACATTCATTGCATCGTTCTTTGTGAATAACCAACCAACTAAAATAAAAATACCAGATGCTACTGCAAATACAAGTTCATAATGTTTTTTTAATGTGTCCCATAGAGAGGGATGAGAAATTGTTTCTTTTGCGTGTAACGTTTTTACTTCTGAGTTCATTACTACTCGCTCCTTCCGAATTCTTATTGAGAAAAATAATCAAAATCGAAACCCCTATAAAACGACGAAAGCTGCCATCCATAATGGATAGCAGCATTTCTGTTGAATCTGTTTTTAATAGTTATTATGTTGTAATTATTCTATAGTATATCATAGGTTTTTATGAGATGGTACGGTTTTGTTTTAAGTATAAACGGAAAACTTGTGTTTTCGCAATTCCTCTGGTATATATGAATATTGTTCATAAAAAGGTCGGAAAGGAAGACAACAAGTGAAGACAGAGAAATTTTTTACCCATCCGATTGGCGTATTTATTGCTGCAATAGTAGCAACTTTTTTATGGGGAAGCGCATTTCCTTTTATTAAATTAAGTTATGTTGAACTTGGAATTCAACCACAAGAAGTTGGAGAGCAAATATTATTTGCTGGTTATCGTTTCTTGTTATCTGGGGTAATGCTTGTATTCTTTTTTAAAGTGTTAGGGAAAGATATGAGTTTCAAAAAAGGAACGGGGAAACAGTTAATACAAATTGGTTTATTCCAAACGTTTCTTCAATATATCTGTTTTTATATTGGAATGAGTTATAGTTCAGGAATTGAAGGAGCTATCATTTCAGGGACATCATCATTCTTTCAAATTTTACTCGCCCATTTTTTATATAAAGATGATGCTCTCAATATGAGAAAAATAATTGGGGTATTGATTGGTTTTTGTGGTGTCATTTTAGTGAATGTGCCGAGTGATGGTAGCTTATCATTTCATTTTGGAATCGGAAGTTTATTACTTCTTAGTGCAGCAATGCTGTATTCATATGGAAACATATTAGCGAAAGAAGGTAGTAAAATATTAGATGTTGGTTATATGACAGCATACCAAATGATTTTTGGTTCTATAGGATTATTATTTATAGGGGCTTTGCAAGTTGGAGTAATGCCATTTACATTTAGTCTAGATGCACTACTTATGCTGATTTATTTATCTTTCTTATCTGCAGCTGGTTTTTGCATTTGGAATACAATTATGAAGTACAATAAGGTTGGAAAAGTATCTATGTATATGTTCTTTATACCCGTATTTGGTGTGTTATTATCAAGCATGATTTTAGGTGAAGCAATTCATTCATTTGTGTTACTCGGTTTAGCATGTGTAGCCGCAGGAATTATTGTGGTAAATCGGACGCCAGCTAAGCAAAAAATAGAGCAAGAAAAACAAGTAGCATAGAATGCAGAAAAGCGATTACAATGGAAGAACAGTACTGTTCTTCTTTTTTTATAGAAAAAGGATAATAGACTAAGTGTAACGAAAAAAGATACAAAAAGCATTTATTGAGGAGAACATATTATGAATCTACTTTATGTGGTGTTAATTGGGCAAATACTTCTTTTTTTTATTGGTGCAATTTATGCAATGCGACAGACAAAAAGAACGAAAGATAATATGCCGTTACCTTTAGCAATCCGTCTTATTCTTAGTTTTTCTTTAACAGGTAGTGCAATTTGGATATGGTTACAAGATCCATCTGTAGAGTATAGTACGTGGGTTGCACTTGGTATGACTTTATCGACTGTGGGAGATTTGTTTATGGCTGGGCTGATTCCAATTGGTCATCGATTAATTGGTGGGATGGTTACTTTCGCCCTTGCTCATTGTTTTTATGTAAAAGCATTTTTGCAAACAGGAATTTCATGGAATGGTTTTTGGATTGGCTTACTCGTATATGGGCTCTTTCTAATTGTAGGATGGTTCTTCTTTATCCGAAATGATAAACAGGATAAATTGTTTACGATAGGAGCTCTAATTTATGGATTGTGGGTTGGAGGAATGGCTTGCTTTGCATTCGCCTTATATTATGAAAATACAGGAATATGGTGGATACCAGCGTTTGGTGGCTTACTGTTTGTAATTTCTGATTTCATTATTGGCGTGACAGATATCGGAGGGCGTAAATTGAAGTATGAGCCACTTTGGATTTGGTTTACATATGTAGCCGCTCAAATGTGTATTGTATATGTGGGATTATAAAAAGATACTCTCAAAAATAGTGGATAGACTATTTTGAGAGTATCTTTTTTGCTTGTTTAATTTAATCAGTATTTCTATTTTGGAATTTCTAATATTATAATTTTATAATTCAGAATTTTGTAGAAAAATATCAGTCGTATTATTTATAATAAAAGTAAAAAGATGATGAGATGGTGAAATGATGCAAAAGAAAAAACGTTGGCGTGAATTCTTTGGAACTATTGCAATTGCATGTTTATTGGTGTTTTTGGCGAAAATTTTTGTGTTCTTTCCTACGACTGTAAAAGGAGCATCCATGAGACCAACGTTGCAAGATGGAGATAAGGTGATTGTTAACAAGTTAGCAAAACAATTTGAAAGCTATGGGAGAGAAGACATTATTGTTGTGAAAACAGATAATTTTTATGTCAAAAGAGTGATTGGATTGCCAGGGGATATTATTGAGATGAGAAATGATCAACTATATGTGAATTCTGAAGAGAAAGATGAAGAGTATTTGGATAGTAATAAAAAACAAGCAGAAAAAAAACTTCTGAATTTAACAGAGGACTTTGGACCGATTACAGTTCCTAAAAATAAGATTTTTGTTATGGGAGATAATCGCTTAATAAGTAAAGATAGTAGAAATGGTTTAGGTTTTATTGATAGAGAAGATGTGTTAGGAAAGTTAGCAGGCATTTATTATCCGTTTGAACATATGAAAATAATAAAGTGAAAAAACCAAGCAAATTTTAGTTTGCTTGGTTTTTTTGTTAAACAGTAGGAGATTCGTTAGATACAAAGATATCTTCATGTTTCTTTGTAGTACTTAAAACGAATTTATGTTGTAGCAATTGTAGTTTAAATAACGCTAAAGGATCATGATATGTTTCTGGATTGCTTCTTAGCGTTGCTAATGTTTGTTCATCTTCCTGTATCTCAAGTTGAGCTGCATCCACATTTTGTTTCAATATGCTAAGTGGATCTTTAAAGAACATCATGATATCACGTTCTAATGCCCCTTCAAATACTTCAAATTGTAGGAAGAATTGTTTTGAAATTGTGTGAGCAATTTCTGTATAGTCTTCTGTTTCAATGTATTGTTTATATTTGTTGGCGAGCATAGATTGGTTTTTTTGCATATTACCAAATAATTTCCCGGCACTTTTTAAGAAAAACTGTGTCGGTGTAAAGCGCAATAAAATATTGATGTTCGTTACTGTAATTCGATTTGTCATTCGTACAACATCTCGATTCCAATCATCTAATAATTTGAAATCGCAAGGAAGTTTCATACGTTCTTCTTTATATAATTTATTAAATGTTTCACTCATTTCATCTAAATAAGCTTGAGCTTGAATAAATTCATTATGTGCTGTTTCAATCCATTCTTGAATAGACCCAGTAAATTTAGGAAGAAGTACCTGTTGTACATGCTTTTGAACTCGTTCATTCATTGCAGCATTTAATTCTTCATGAACTAGTTTGAAATCACTATCTTCTTGAACAAGATCAGAGCAACTCTGTAATAATTCAGGAATTTGAGAATGTATATCTCGTGTAATTTCTTCTTTCGTTAAAAGATAGGATTCGGTAATAGAGCGAATTTTATCTTTTTCAAGAGCAGTAAGGTTATTAATAAATCCAGTAAGTTTCACTGAGATGTGTTTATTCCAGCGTACGGATTTTACTAATGTATTTTCTAATTCCACACGTTCATTTATTAGATAAGCAATTGTTTTTTGCGTAAACCATATTAGCTTTTCTATACGTTCTTTTTCTATGTCGCGTTTTGCAAGATTAGAGAGAATAGATTCTGTTACATCTCCAAGTTGCTGGCTACTCTCTTGCGAAGGAGAGTATGGGAAGAATTGTGCATCTGGAAAATGTACTTTAAGCTTACTAATTAGTTTTTCATTAGTAGTCGTATTATTTGTATGTAATACGAAGTGAATTTGTAAGTTTGGTACTTGTTCACGTAAATAAATTAACGTATCAATTTCTTCACTATGCAATGGTGAAGAAGAATTTAATACGTAAACAAGGCTATCTGCTGTTTGTAAGTATTCAAAGTATGCATTGTTTTTATCCAATTGTCCTTGAATGGCTGGTGTAATAAGAAATGTAAACTTATTTTTTCTTAAAAATCTACTTGGTAGCTTAATTTCTATACATTTTTTCTCAAGTTCTGACTGAGCAGATGTAGCCGTTATTTGATGGGATTCATCAAGGTTAGGGATATTACGTATATCTAACTCGGTAAATTCTGTTATTTCAGTTTGACTAGCGTCTTTAAATAGAATAGGAGTTGTTAAAGTTTCAGTTAAGATGTTCTCTCCTAATATTGAATTGACAAATGACGTTTTATCATAGTCACTAGTTCCAGCTATTAGTAGTGGTGTGACATTTAAATCACATAGTTCATGGACGAGTAGCGTAAATTGATGACTTAAATCTACATCATTTTTCTCAGCCCACACAGCGATTGTTTCGAATAAATGAGAAACTGTTTCCATATTTACATCTGCTTCAGCTGATGTATTAGAAAGTAAGGATCCAGCACTTTTTACGAGTAATGATTCTAAAGTTGTAGGTGAGACTTCATTCCATGCTAACACTGCTGCAGAGACAACTAGAGAATCTTTTGCTTTCGTTAAACTGAACCAATTTGTTAATAGATTTGGTACAAGTCCGTTTAATTCATGCATAAAATGATTTCCGGTAATTAATGCAAAGTATGTTTCTTGATAGCGAGTAGAAATTTCATTCCAATCGTCATTATTGTCTGTTTCAATATGCAAGAATAAATGATTAATACTTTGAATCCAAGGAAGGTATAAGGATTCATGTTGGTAGCTATTCCAAAGAGCAATAACAAGTTCTTTAAACTGAGCTTGATCAACAGCATATAGAGCTTTTAAAGACTCATAGAAATATTCAGGCTTAATATTTCTAGTAAATCCTTTGTTTATGTAATTTATTAACGTATCAAACCAGTGTAAAGATTGTGTTCGAATACCTTCTTGAACAGCTAGTTCGATAGCATTGTTCCAATCTTCTTGTTTTTCATAGAAAGAACGTGCAATTGCAGTAATATTTGGGTAATCCGGTTGGAATGCAACAGCTTCACTAATCGTCTTAAAAGCAAGTCCTAAACGATCTTGTTCGATATAAAGAGAAAGAAGTTGTAATGAAACCTCCATCGTAAGAGTTGTATCTTCTGTTTGAATAGATTGATAAATTTCTTCTGCCTTTGGTAAGAATCCTAGTTCAAAATAAGCATCTGCAATATTTTTTGTTGCCCAAAGTGCAAGAGCATTATTAACTTTTTCCCATTTAAATATAGCTGCTTCAAAATCTTTATTTTGATAATAAAATTCACCTTGAGCAAATCGAATATTAGAAATGTTGGAGAATTCATTTTTAGATTCATTTATATATGCTTCACCGAGTACTTCCGATGCAGGAGTAGAAGTTTCTTCTGTTAAAAATGTTTTATAGTAAACTTTTTGAATAAATTGATTTTCAATGGTCATGTTCGTTCCCCCCTGTATAATTTAGAAAAATGATGTTGTATGTAAAAGGGTTCATGTTCTTTTAATAGGTAGAAGTTGTATTATATAGACCAAACTATGTTTTTGCTAGATATATCATTTTTCTTGAGAGTTAAACCGTTGCGAAAAGTAACTTTCCTTTATTGTAACAAAAAAACACGCATGTGAATTTTTATTTTTTATCAGGACATTTGCAGGCAGTAAGAATCTAATCTCAAAATTAGTGAATGTAAGTGAATTATGTTGGAGGCGAGATACCTGTAGAAGCCTGATTGAAGTAAGCTAATAATCAGTAGAGGATGAAGAAAACCCACGCGGATTGAAGTTTAATTTTATCTCTGTTAAAGGAACGAATAGAAGTAGAGTTCATTATAAAAACAATGTATAGTGAATATGTATACCATGTTTGCCTTAAAGATAGAACGGGTACAATGTGGAATAACGATCGTGCATAGGATGTGTCTTCCGAATGGAACAACATATTGGCGAGTTAATCGCGCATTATGGGTATTTTGGAATTGTTATAGCCTTGGCTGGTGGGATTGTCGGATTACCGATACCAGACGAGTTTTTATTGACCTTTGTTGGTTATAATGTTTCAAAAGGAGTTATGTCAGGAACCGCTGCTTTTTTAAGTGGGATGGCTGGTGCGATGTTAGGGATTACGTTAAGCTACATATTAGGTTTAAAACTTGGGCTCCCTGTTTTAAAGAAATATGGGCCGAAAATTAGAATTAAAGAACATCACATTGAAAAAACACATATTTTATTTGAAAAATATGGGCCATTTCTTTTAATGATTGGTTATTTTATACCGGGAGTACGTCATTTAACAGCATATTTTGCTGGGGTATCAAATTTGACACTTTGGCGTTTTTGTTTGTACGCTTACGGTGGTGCGCTCATTTGGATAAGTGTTTTTATTGGGCTTGGCTGGAAGTTAGGCGAGAAGTGGCGCTTCGTTGAGTATAGTTTACATCATTATGGAATATGGATTTTATTAATTTCAGCAGTTGTTACATGTGTTGTATGGTTTTATATAAAGAAAAAGAAAAACCGCTAATAGCGGTTTTTTTAGCTGAAAGCAATAAATAATACACCAGCTGTAATAAAGACTACACCAACGCCGGTCATAAAGTTTAACTTTTCACCGAGTATAATCATAGCGAGAATGATAGAAAATACGACGCTTAATTTATCGACAGGAGCTACTTGTGAAACCTTTCCTGTTTTGAGGGCAAGAAAATAAAATAGCCATGACGAAGCACCTGCAATCCCACTTAATGTGATAAATAGCAGTGCTTTTTTATTTAGCAGTACGTCGCCGATATTTTGAAATTTACCTTGTATGATAATAACGCCTATCATAAATAATGCCATAATAATAGATCGAATTGTTGTTGCAACGTTTGCATCGATTCCGTCTAAACCAAACTTTCCAAAAATCGATACAAGGGCAGCAGCAATTGCTGATAATAGTGCAAATAAGAGCCACGAACTCATAGTAAAATTCCTCCAATCTTACAGTATTATACATGAAAATGATTCTCATGTATAAAGTTGAAGCAATTGAGATTTATAGGAAGCACGACTTCAACTTAACTTCTTGCTCCACCTGAATTTTAAGGTGGGAGTTTTAACGTCCGCAAATAGTGGGCTAAATAACGAAATAATCCCCACCTTATATTTTTTATAAGGTGGGGATTATTATACTACTCTGCAATTTCCTCATATAAAAAGTACGTTACATTATAAATATGTTCTACTTCATCGTCTGTCATAAACAGTAATTCGTCACGCTCAATCCCTTTTTTCTTTTCAATAAACTCAATCATGTTTTTGCGTTCTTCTCTCTTCATCAATTTTATTTCTCCTCTCAATCTGTTTTAATACAGTTTATTTAAGTTACTGCTATTATATAACAGAATCTTTAGAAAGTTCCACCTATTTTATTGTTTTTTTCAAAAGAACTTTTCGACAAAACAAGCCCACCTAAAGGGGGGCTTGTTTTATTTTATAGTCGTAAAAACTCAGGCTCCGTCGTACCGGCACCATCGATGTAATAAATTGTGTCGGGATTGATTTTTATCAATACGTAATTAGGGTCTTCAGGACCGAGTAACCAACGTTTTAAGCTATTATTCCAAAACTTATTTTTTAATGTCGAGTCTTCCTCGATTGAAGCTAACCCTTCAACTTCAATATAATCTTCATCTAATTTTTTACCTTCTCGTCCGAGTAATACATGGACATTAGGATTGTTTTCAATATCTGTTATCTTTTTTGATTTCCGATCTGTTGCAATATATAACACAAAATCTTCGTGGAAAAACATCATAAAGGCACTATGAGGTTTGTTTTCACGTACAGTAGATAATACACCAGTTCGTTGACCGCATATAATAGTTTCAATTTTTTCTTTTAAATGCATGCTTTTAGCCTCTTTTCATACTTTGTAGTTTTCTTCGTCTAAATAAGAATGAAGTATCTTTCATACTCTTTTCATCAACATGATTTTTTAAACGTAATTGTGATGAAATCGGACAAGTTAGGAGAAGAATAATAATAATATTGAGGAGAAATACATACGATGGAAGGATGAAAAGCATGTTTAATAAAATATTTCTTATAGTAGCGCTTATAGGTGTACCACTGTCTGTACTTGGAAAAACACTTCATTGGCCAGAAACAATTATGTTCGCTGTGTATTGTATTACGATTATCGCATTGGCTGGTTTTATGGGGAGAGCAACAGAGAGTTTAGCAATTGTTTCTGGTCCTAGAATAGGTGGATTATTAAATGCTACTTTCGGTAATGCTGTTGAACTTATCATTTCAATTTTTGCACTTCAAGCAGGGTTAATTGAAGTGGTGTTAGCTTCTTTAACGGGTTCGGTACTTGGAAATTTATTATTAGTAGGAGGACTATCCTTCTTTGTAGGAGGACTTAAATATAAAAGGCAAAGCTTTAACGTTTACGATGCAAGGCATAATTCAGCTTTATTAATATTTGCTGTTGTCGTGGCCTTTGTTATTCCAGAGATTTTTTCAATGAAGATGGACGCTGGCAAGACGTATCAATTAAGTATAGGTGTTTCTATTATTATGATTATCATGTACATTGCTGCATTACTATTTAAGTTAGTTACACACCGTGGTGTATATCAACACAAAAGTGACGAAGTAGCGCATGAAGAAGAGCCAGAGTGGTCGAAAGGGAAGGCACTCCTTATTTTAGCGATAGCAACACTGGCGGTAGCTTATGTATCAGAGGCGCTCGTGCATACTTTTGAAACTGTTGCAAAATCATTTGGTTGGTCAGAGTTATTTATAGGGGTTATTATCGTTGCAATTGTTGGAAATGCAGCGGAACATGCATCTGCAATTATTATGGCTTATAAAAATAAAGTAAATATTGCAGTCGAAATTGCAATAGGGTCTACATTACAAATCGCCATGTTTGTTGCTCCTGTATTAGTATTGCTATCTATGTTCTTCGCGCAGAGGATGCCTTTAGTATTTACCATACCAGAACTTGTGTCTATGATTACAGCCGTTTTCTTAACGATTGCGATTTCCAATGATGGAGATACAAACTGGTTTGAAGGCGGCACTTTACTAGCGGCGTATGTCATTATGGGAATTGGTTTTTATTTATTATGAAAAATAGGCATAACAATTGTGCTCAGAGAAAACAATAAATGAAGTAGTATATATACCTTTACATAGGAAGGAGCCAGACAGGTGAAACGAGTATACAGCATATGTCTTTCAACTATGGTCTCGTTTATTTTATTATTTCCTAACATGAGTTTTGCAAAGACAACAGTAGGAACAAAAATGCCTTCATCTGTTTTAAATATTTCAAAAGACAATACATTCCCAAATGATGCGCAAGATTTGCCACGTTTACAGCCGAGTAAGTTTGCTCAAGAACTATTGAAAACAGCTAATATTAAAATTGAAAATCCAGACTTAATTCGGATGTTTAATGAAACGACAATTTCAAATGCGCCGCTTGCAGTAGGGTATCGGGCAAAAATTTATTTAGGTCAATGGGCTTTACATTATGAATCAGTAGACACATCGATTAATTGGGAATATAAACAAGTGAATCGAAATGTGTATGATAATCGCGGAGGAGACCGTTTGTATCCACTTCGCTATAAGCAAGAAACACAAAAGACGGTTGAAGGCGATTTAACAGCAGATATGAAAGATGCTGCAGATGTGAAAAAAATGATGCTTCTCAAAGCGCTTGAAAAAGTACAATTGCCCCTTTCGTTTAAAACAACTATTGGTTATGGTACTGGACATGAGCGTGTGTATAATATTAGTCCGAGTCAACTCGGATATTTATACGCTTATACACCAGCAGTAAATGAAAAGGGAAAAGTAACATTTGGAGAAGTGTATCTTGTATTAAAGGGAAATCAAAAAAGACTTGTTGTGAAAAATATTACTTCTCAAGGAATTGGAGCGGCGATTCCAATTCATGATCATTTATTTTTTAAATTCATTTCTTCTTCCCACTCGCAATAACATAAAAAAACGTCAGCTTATAAGCTGACGTTTTTTTATAATGTAATGTTTGCTGTTTTTGATAAGAAATCTTCTGTCGGATAGTAGCTGTTTTTTACAAGAACATTTGGTCCAAGACATTTTACTGCAGGACAGTGACAGCTTAATGATTTTGCTGTTTTTGAAGCACTCCATTTGTCATATGCTTCTTGTAATGTGTTTGTTTGTATGTTTCCTAGAAGTGGAACATCACCAAAGTCCGTCACAATAATATTTCCATCGAAAATATTTACATTTAAACGAGAACGGCCATCTGGATCATTACGAACAGTGACATTTTTGCTCTCTTGTAATTTTTTAAATGTGGCAATGTCTCGCTCGTCATCGCTACAAGCATAGAAAGGTAACGTTCCAAATAACATCCATACATTTTCATCGCGAATTTCTAGTAAATGCTCAATTGCATTACGAATTTCAGCTTTTGTTAAAATCTCTAGATTACTCGCGAAGTCACTTGGATACATTGGGTGAACTTCATGACGTTTACAGCCCATCTCTTCGACGATTTGACGGTGAATATGTTCAATATGTGGTAGAGTTCTTTTGTTTAACATTGTTTCGGCCGATACAAGTACACCTGCATCTGATAGAGCCTTACTATTTGTAATCATTCTTTCGAATAATTTTGCACGTTGTTCGTAAGTAGGTTTACGCTCCATCATTGCAAATCCGCCTTCAACGAAGTCATCAATTGTTCCCCAGTTATGAGAGATATGCAACACGTCTAAATAAGGAATAATTTGTTCGTAACGTGCTAAATCTATAGTTAAGTTAGAGTTGATTTGAGTGCGAACGCCTCGTTCATGGGCGTATTTTAAGAGTGGTGTTACATAGTTGTCGACGGATTTCTTTGAAAGCATAGGTTCTCCGCCAGTAATACTTAAAGAACGTAAATGAGGAATCTCATCTAATCGTTTTAATAAAAGATCCATCGGAAGCGGATTTGGGTCTTTCGGCTGTAACGTGTAACCAACAGCGCAATGCTCACAGCGCATATTGCATAACGTCGTCGTTGTAAATTCAACATTTGTTAATAGTAGTTTGCCGTACTCTTCAAGGTCCATATACGCTTCCCATGGATCGTAAGAAGGAGTAATCGGCTTCATTTTTTGTGATATCGTCATATGAAATACTCCTTTGACTATTGAAATAACAATTTGTCCATTCTCTATAATAGAAGAATATGTGCTTTTTATAAAGTGAAACTTTTTAGCGTGAAAAGAGAGAGGGCTTACATTATAGTGGAGGACTGTGACAAAATTGATGAAATTTCATGCCCATAGCAATCATTTTTGCGGTATAATAAAAGCAACTCGAATTAAAAGGAGAGTGCCTTCATGGGAAAAGCAATTCAAGATAAAGATACACAATTAGTATATTTAAAAGAGCGTTTAAATATGTTCATTGAAGTAATTGATACAATTGAACCTGAAGAAGTAGAATTAGAAGATGTAGATCGTCTTCTTGCAATGTTAGATGAATTAGAATTAAAATGTGAGCAATTTAAAAAAGACGAATAATATATTAAAAAGGCTGCCAATTCCAATTTGGTAGCCTTTTTCTGTGCGGATAATAGAAGGACGATAGAAAAAGAGGTATAATCAAGTTGTGAAAAATTTCATTTATGCTTTAATAGCGTGAAACAAATAAAAAGCTAAAGAGCATAACAATGGAATTTTCAGCTCATAACGTTTTGGTAGCGTTCACAATTGAGGGGGAAGTAACAATGGAAAAGCTTCAAGAAAGCATGTATCAACTAATTGTTGAAACGTCAACGAACTTACCGAAAGATGTTCGTCGTGCGATTCAACAAGCGAAAGAGCGAGAAAATGCAGGGACTCGTTCTGCGATGGCACTTGGCACAATTACAAATAATATTAAAATGGCTGATGATAACATCTCACCGATTTGCCAAGATACAGGGATGCCAACGTTTAAAATTTATACACCAGTTGGTGTGAATCAATTAAAGTTGAAGGAAGCTATCTATAATGCGCTTGAGCGGGCGACAAAAGATGGTAAACTTCGTCCAAATTCTGTTGACTCTCTTTTTGGAGACAATAGTGGAAATAATTTAGGACCAGGTACACCGGTTATTAAGTTTGAACAATGGGAAAAAGATTATATTGATGCACGTTTAATCCTAAAAGGTGGTGGCTGTGAGAATAAAAATATTCAATATAGCTTACCGTGTGAACTAGAAGGACTTGGACGAGCTGGCCGTGATTTAGAAGGAATTCGTAAATGCCTTCTTCATGCAGTATACCAAGCACAAGGTCAAGGATGTAGTGCTGGTGTAATTGGTGTTGGTATCGGGGGAGACCGCACATCAGGTTATGAATTAGCCAAAAATCAATTATTCCGTACATTAGATGATGTCAATCCAGTACCAGAGTTACAACAACTTGAAGAGTACGTATTAGAAAATGCGAATAAGCTTGGCATTGGTACAATGGGATTTGGTGGAGAAACAACTTTACTGGGCTGTAAAATTGGCGTGTATAACCGCCTGCCGGCTAGCTTCTACGTATCTGTGGCGTATAATTGCTGGGCATATCGCCGCCTAGGTGTAACAATCCATCCTGAAACAGGTGAAATTATGGATTGGTTATATCAAGAAGGTGAAGATACACTTCAGCATGAAGCACAAGAAAAAACAGAGCAACGTGAGATTGTATTACAAGCACCAATTACAGAAGAGCAAATTCGTGGACTTCGCGTTGGTGATGTTGTAACAATTAATGGCATGATGTATACAGGTCGTGACGCAATCCATAAGCATTTAATGGATAATGATTGTCCAGTAGATTTAAATGGACAAATTATTTACCACTGTGGTCCAGTTGTTGTGAAAGATGACAATGACAATTGGCAAATTAAAGCGGCAGGTCCAACGACAAGTATTCGTGAAGAACCGTACCAAGGCGATATTATGAAGAAATTTGGTATTCGCGCTGTTATTGGAAAAGGCGGTATGGGTGCGAAAACATTAGCGGCTTTAGAAGAACACGGCGGCGTGTACTTAAACGCAATTGGCGGTGCGGCGCAATATTATGCTGAATGTATTAAAGAAGTGAAAGATGTTGATTTCTTACAATTTGGTATTCCAGAAGCAATGTGGCATTTACGCATTGAAGGTTTTAAAGCAGTTGTAACGATGGACTCTCATGGTAATAGTTTACATGCAGATGTTGATAAAACATCACTTGAAAAATTAGCGAGCTTTAAAGAGCCGGTATTTAAATAAACAAAAATGCATCTCGAATCTTTCGAGATGCATTTTTTGGTATATATAGAAAAACATGCACAGCATGAAAGTAAGTAAGTAAACAGAAACTACAGGTACGATTATATATGGAAAGGAGACTATTTATGAAATATAAATGGTTGTATATCGGTCTCATTTTTTCAATTATGATGGCACTTGTTCCAGTTTCGGCATTGGCTTATACAAATACTCCACATAACTGGGGAATCCCGCGTCCTAAAAATGAAACAGTACCAGATGCAGGAAAGTTATATACGGATTTACTGCAAAAAAATGGTGGGTTTTATTTAGGAGATACGAAGAAAAAAGATATTTATTTAACATTTGATAATGGATATGAGAATGGATACACAGGCAAAATCTTAGATGTATTAAAAGAGAAAAAAGTACCAGCAACTTTCTTTGTAACGGGGCATTACATTAAAACACAAAAAGATTTATTGTTAAGAATGAAGGATGAAGGACACATTATTGGAAATCATTCTTGGAGTCATCCTGATTTTACAGCGGTAAATGATGAGAAGCTTCGTGAAGAATTAACGAGTGTAACGGAAGAAATTAAAAAAGTAACTGGGCAAAAAGAAGTGAAATATGTACGTCCTCCGCGCGGCGTATTTAGTGAAAGAACGTTAGCTCTTACGAAAGAAATGGGCTACTATAATGTATTTTGGTCACTTGCATTTTTGGATTGGAAAGTGGATCAGCAAAGAGGATGGCAATATGCACATAATAATGTTATGACGATGATTCATCCAGGATCTGTTTTATTACTTCATGCAATATCAAAAGATAATGCAGAAGCACTTGCGAAAATCATTGATGATTTGCGCGAGAAAGGGTATCATTTTAAAAGTCTAGATGACTTAGTAAAAAGCAATCAACCGTAAGCATGTATGCTTACGGTTTTCTCATGCTATAATGATGTGTAAAAAGGATGGGGAAACGTATGTGGAGCGAACATGTTACGTTAGAGTATCCGTATCATTTTGAAGAAGTATTAAAACGTTTATCTTTTGATCCTCTTAACGTCATTCAATTAGATGAGAAAGTCATTTATATCCCGCTTTGTATAGACGAGGAACAGGTTATTGTTCGCTTACAAGGGATTGGTACTGTTCAAAATCCACAGTTTTGGATTTCTAGTCAGACAGGAAATCCGGAGAAAGTCATGAAACGAATGAGGGACATTTTTCATTGGAATGAACCGTTTCAAGATATACAAAATCATTTTTTAAACACATCATTACGTCCACTATTTGAAACATATGCTTATACTCCAATTATTTTAGAATTTGATTATTTTGCTTGTCTTCTTCGCTGTATCATTCATCAACAAATAAATTTGAAATTTGCTACTGTGTTAACAGAACAATTTGTGAAACGGTATGGAACAGAAAAGAACGGTGTATTCTTTTTCCCGACTCCGGAAATAGTAGCAAATATTTCAATTGAAGAATTGAGAGAGCAGAAGTTTAGTCAGCGAAAGGCTGAATATATAGTAGGATTAGGTCGAAGTATTGTCAGTGGTACATTAAATTTAGCGAGTATAGAAAATGGGACGGAAGAAGAGGTTGGGGCACAATTGTTGCCAATTAGGGGAATTGGTGCATGGACAGTGCAAAACTTTTTAATGTTTGGGCTTGGACGGAAAAATATGTTCCCGAAAGTGGATATTGGGATTCAGCGTGCAGTGCAAGGTATATTTCAATTAGATGATAAACCTGATGATGCATTTTTAGAAAAAGTGAAACAAGAGTGTGAACCATACTGCAGTTATGCAGCGTTATATTTATGGAAAAGTATAGAGTAGAGGTGTAATAATGATACAAAAGCAACACGAGAGTAAGTTGGAAGTTGGTCAAACGTTTCCTGTGACAATTAAACGTCTTGGGATTAACGGAGAAGGCGTTGGTTATTTTAAGAGACAAGTTGTTTTCATTCCAGGGGCATTACCAGGAGAAGAAGTTGTTGCAGAAACAACGAAAATTCAGCGTGGCTTCGCTGAAGCGAAAGTGAAAAAAGTTCGTAAAGCTTCACCGCATCGTGTGAAAGCACCGTGTCCAGTATATGAGGAGTGTGGCGGTTGTCAGCTGCAACATTTAGATTATAAAGAACAATTGAATCAAAAGCGTGATATCGTTGTACAAGCATTTGAGAAGTACATGAAAAACAGTATGGAAGAGAAAATTCGTCCAACGCTTGGCATGGAAAATCCATGGCATTATCGTAATAAGAGTCAATTACAAGTGGGGCGTAAAGACGAAAAGGTTATTACAGGGCTATATAAACAAAACTCACATCAGTTAATTGATATTGCTCACTGTATGATTCAACATAAAGCAACGAATGAAGCGACAAAAGTTGTAAGACGTATTTTAGAAAAATTAAATGTTTCTATTTACAATGAGAAAAAACAAAAAGGTTTAGTACGCACAATTGTAACACGTACTGCAGTTCAAACAGGGGAAGTACAAGTTACACTTATTACAACAAAAGAAGAATTACCAAATAAAGAACAATTTATTGCAGAAGTACAAAAACAGATGCCAGCGGTTAAATCAATTATGCAAAATGTAAACTGGCGTAAAACATCTGTTATTTTTGGCGACAAAACATTTAAATTAGCTGGAAAAGAAGTAATTCAAGAAACACTTGGTGATTTATCATTCGAATTATCAGCACGTGCATTCTTCCAGTTGAATCCAGAACAAACTGTTGTTTTATATGATGAAGCGAAAAAAGCAGCTGCGTTAACAGGAAACGAGAAGATTGTGGATGCGTACTGTGGTGTTGGTACAATCGGTCTTTGGCTTGCAAATGATGCAGCGGAAGTACGTGGTATGGATGTAATTCCAGAAGCGATTGCAGATGCAAGAAAAAATGCGAAGCGTCACGGATTTACAAATACGAAATATGAAGCAGGTAAAGCTGAACAATGGTTACCGAAATGGGTAAAAGAAGGATGGCGTCCAGATGTAATTGTTGTCGATCCACCACGTACAGGTTGCGATGATAAATTACTGGAAACAATTTTAAAGGTGAAGCCGAAACAAGTTGTGTATGTGTCTTGTAATCCTTCTTCATTAGCACGTGATGTACAAGCATTAATGAAGAGCTATGAAGTGGAGTATGTGCAACCAGTTGATATGTTCCCGCATACTGCGCATGTTGAGAATGTAGTTAGATTAAAGTTGAAATAAGAAGGATTAGAAATGTTGATGTAGTTAACTACATCAACATTTTTTTGTTATGTTAGCAGCTAAATCACCTTACGTAATCAACATACACACTTTCTGTATGGAGTATATGAAATGTCTTTCTGCATTCGAAAAGAATTTGTAAAAATATACAGTATTCAGATTGTATAGACCACTTTGTATTAATAAATTACAATATGGATGTAACATAGCAATTTTGCTATAGAAAATAAGCTAAAAGGGAGAAGATGTATGAAAAAATGGTTGGCATTATTTGTTTTTGGGATGGTTTCTTTATTTGCAACTTCTGCACATGCGGAATCATATGAAATAACAAAAACATTAAAAGTATATGAAAGCCGCAGTTTTAATTCGCCTGTGAAAAAAGAACTGCAGCCAGGAGAAAGGGTTTATGTTACAAATCAACATCCTAGTGGATGGTGGAAGATAAGTGGCGGATTTATTGCACCAGAGGGCGCGAAAGTAGAAATTAATCGAAATTTTGAAGCTTTTGATTGGATTAATATGGACAGTGCGAAGTACGTATTTGGTCCTCAAACTGTTATTGCACGTGATGGTACACTAAGAGGTGAAATTTTGATTGATACATATTTGGGGCAGAAGTGGACAAGTGTAAATGGAATGCCACAAATAATGAAGCAGAATTTTGCAGCATACAGTAGCCCTGAAGCTAAAAATCCAGATGCTTGGTTCGCTCCACAAACGGTTAATATTTTGCAGACAAAAGAAAACGGTTGGTCTTTAATTAACACGTATTTAGGGCCAAAGTGGATTGTTCGTTATCCACACGTGGAACATATTAATCGTGATTTTTATGCATACAATGAACCTAAGTACATGCATCACGGTGTGAAATTCTCAGCCCAATCTGTAAGAGTACTTCAACAAGGAGAAAATGGTTGGAAGAAAATTAAGGCTGGAGTTGGAGAAAAATGGATTGCGCCACAAGGATCTTATTACCATGTCCCAAATGTATTTACGGCATTTGATCAACCTTTCGGTAGAGCAATCGGCACTTTTGCACCACAAACGGTATTTGTAGTTGAAGAATCTACAACGTCATTTGGTTGGTTGAAAATTAGAACATACTTAGGAGATTCCTGGATTCGAACGAATCGTAATTAGTAAATAGATTACTTTATTCCTTTTAGAATGAAGTAACAATATGTTATAGTTCCCTCATATGGAAAAGCTGTATGAGGGATTATATTTTTAGTCCATTAAGACAAGGAGAATACGATGAATAATTATAAATTAACGATTCAGTACGACGGCGCACGTTTTAAAGGATGGCAACGTCTCGGTAATAACGATAATACGATTCAAGGAAAAATCGAAAGTGTCATATCTGAAATGGTCGGAAAAGAAATTGAAATTATCGGTTGTAGTAGAACAGACGCTGGTGTACATGCTTTGAATCAAGTTGCTAACTTTCAAAGTGATGAGAAGTTAGTGGAACATAAAGTGAAAAAATATTTAAATCAATATTTACCCAATGATATTAGCATTACGGATGTGGAAGAAGTACATGATCGCTTCCATGCTCGTTACAACTCTAAAGCAAAAACATATCTGTATAAAATTTGGAATGAAGAGCATACAAATCCATTTATGCGTAAATACAGCATGCATGTGAATAAAAAATTAAATGTGAAAAGCATGAAAGCAGCTGCAAAACATTTAGTTGGTTCACATGACTTTACTGCTTTTTCAAATGCGAAATCAAAGAAAAAATCTATGGTTCGAGAAGTATATACACTTGATGTGATGGAAGAGGCAGGGTTTGTACAAATTAGAGTAAGTGGTAACGGCTTCCTTCATAATATGGTAAGAAAAATTGTTGGGGCATTAATTGAAGTTGGATTAGGACAATTAGATGCTGAAGCAATTCCAAACATTTTAGAAGAAAAGCAGCGCAATCAAATTAATTGTCTTGCTGAGGCAAGTGGATTGTATTTAGAGAATGTTGAGTTTTAATGGCAAATAAAAAAATCGGGCTAAGTAGCTCGATTTTTTTAGTATTACGAAGATTTATCGTTTTTTATACGTAGCTTCAAATTCCAAAAAGCAGCAAGCATAATAGCTGCAAAGGAGCCAAAAATTGTTCCTAATAGCTTTGCATAAGGAGAGCTGCTTACATCGGCATTAATGAATAACATCATACAGAGCATGGCAGGGAAAAAGTATAAGTATTGTAATAACTTTAATTTTTTATCATTACCCATATATATAGCCCCTTTCTAGCATGTTATATGTTTATTATAACATATTTTACCAAGTTGTTTTTATACTTGGAGACATGTTTATTTCATATGTGTAAATGCAGTTTTTTAATTCGATATTGTAAGTTTTGCCTACTTAATCCTAAAAATTTTGCAGCTTGTGAGATGTTGCCATGATTCTCTTTAAGAATTTGGTTAATGTAGTTCTTTTCCATTTTTTCTATTGTGTGTTTTAAAGTTTTAGGTGCATCAGTATTGTGATTAGTTAGTGCATGTTGCATATTGAATTCTGTTTTTATTCGTTCACGAAAGCGAGTAGGCATATGAAACGCTGTAATGATGGTTTCATCTTCTATCAAGTTCATGGAACCTTCAATTATATGTTCCAACTCCCGTACGTTTCCAGGCCAATCGTATGCATAGAAAAATTCTCTTACATTTACATCTACATCGGTTACGTTGAGCCCGAATTGAGTATTATATTTTTCAATAAAGTGCTGAACAAGAGCTGGAATATCTTCTTTTCTTTCACGTAAAGGCGGAAGACATAAAGTAACGACGCTTAATCGGTAATATAAGTCTTCTCTTAATCGATTATGTGCGATGGCTTCGAAAGGATCTTCATTGATAGTTGCTATAATACGAACATCAATTTCTTTTTCGTGTGTGCCTCCGATTCTTCGTATTGTTTTTTCTTGTATAGCTCGTAGTAACTTCGCTTGAAGTGCTGGACTTAATGAGTTGATTTCATCTAATAACAAAGTTCCTCCGTTCGCTTCTTCAAATAAACCAGCTTTATCGATAGCTCCTGTAAATGCACCTCGGTTTGTACCGAATAATAAGCTTTCCATGAGTGTATCAGGTATAGCGGCACAGTTCTGTGAAATAAAGGGTTTTGTTGAACGCTGACTTTCATTATGGATGCTTTGTGCAAATAGCTCTTTCCCAGTTCCTGTTTCTCCTACTAGAAGTATGGAGGAAGATGTACGAATTACTCTTTTTCCTTCAGTAATGATTGATTGAATAGCTTCAGAATCACCAATTATGTGATCAAAGGTAAATTTAGTGCTTTGTTTTCGAGAAGGGCCCATTCTTATTGTTTGCTTTAAGTTACTAATTTCTTTTGATATTTCAATAGCGCCTTTAATTTTTCCATTTTCTATTATAGGGAAAGTATCGTTAATCGTTGTAATTTCTTGTCCTTTATTGTTAAAATACGTTTGTTTTATATTTTTGTTTGTTTTTCCTAATTTTAATGCCTCTATAAGAGTACTATTTTTATTTTCTTCAAATGCAAATATTTCTAAAGGACTTTTATATAATACATCTGAGCGTTCCATTGATTCAATTTCCATCATTTTGCGGTTATAGATAATCGTTTTACTTTCCTCATTAATAATATGAATCCCGATATCGAGTTCATTGAGTAAAGTTTCATATAGCATATTCATTTCAATGATCTGTTTAAAATTAATGTCTTCTGTACGCATAGATTATCTTCTCCTCATTTCACCCTATGAAGACTGACTTTTTATAATTTTATTAAAATTCTTATAAAATCGCAAAATTTTTTTGCTATTTTCCTTTTAAAACTTTTCAAATGATAGAAAAATTTTGCGGTTGTGCACGCTTTTTTGTGTAAAACGCTCATTTAATATATGAATTAGAGACTTGGTACGCATTTTGCATAAATAATATTCGAAATCTCTAGAGGGGAGAATATGAATTTTTATAGGATATACAACGTTTCAGTGTCAATTAATAAGAGGGAGGAATTTATAAAGTGAAGACAGTTATAGAAGGTGTGTATAGTCCTTGTTATGGAAAAGTAGAGAAGTTATTTGTTACGGAAAGTTCTTACGTATACGAGTGGGAGAAATTAGCGTTAATTGAAACGATAGATAAACAGAAAGTAGAAATTAAGATAGGAATCAGTGGTTATATTGAATCATTAGAAGTAGTAGAAGGACAAGCTATTGCTGATCAAAAGTTATTAATAACAGTAAGGGATGATCTTTTAGTAACAGGCAGTGATTAATGTAAGTGATGTGTATTTTTGCTCTTTTAAATCATTATTTTTACGGTGAATAATTTTAAAAGCGCTTACATTAAATGGATTGGCAAAGTGAAAAGGGGGGATTTATATGATGGATCAAAACCAAGGATTAAAAAGAGAATTGAAAAGCAGGCACATATTTATGATTGCACTCGGTGGAGTTATTGGTACAGGACTTTTTTTAGGATCAGGTTATACGATTCATGAAGCTGGACCTGGAGGAGCAATTGTAGCGTATCTTGTCGGTGGATTTGTAATGTATTTAACGATGCTCTGTCTGGGAGAGTTAGCGGTTGCGATGCCTGACGCAGGGTCTTATCAAACGTATGCGACAAAGCATATTTCTCCTGCAGCAGGTTATGTAGTGGGATGGATGTCTTGGTTAAACTGGTCTGCTACGATAGGTATTGAATTAATTGCAGTTAGTATTTTGATGAAACGTTGGTTTCCTGATGTACCGTCATGGATTTGGTGTGTAGTTTTCGCGGTACTGCTCTTTGCTATTAATGCGTTATCTTCAAGAAGTTTTGCGGAAGTGGAATTTTGGTTTGCAAGTATTAAAGTAATTACAATTATTGCATTTATTATTTTGGGCGGGGCAGCAATGTTTGGTTTTCTAGATATGAAAGGAAATGAACCAGCGCCAATGTTCTCTAGCTTTACTGATTATGGTGGATTGTTTCCAAATGGATTATCAGCCATTTTAATTACAATGATTGCAGTTAATTTTTCTTTCCAAGGAACAGAATTAGTTGGTATTGCAGCAGGTGAGAGTGAAAATCCAGAGAAAACGATCCCGAAGGCAATTAACAATACAGTTTGGCGTATACTTGTTTTCTTTGTACTATCTATTTTTATTCTTGCTGGACTATTCCCTTGGCAGCAAGCGGGAGTAATAGAAAGTCCATTCGTAGTTGTATTTGATAAAATTGGTATTCCTTATGCAGCAGATATTATAAATTTCGTTATTATTACAGCAGTACTATCCGTTGCGAATTCAGGATTATATGCAACTTCGCGTATGCTATGGTCTATGTCTAATCAAGGAATGATTAGTCCGATTTTTGGCAAGTTATCTAAAAACGGTGTTCCCATTTATGCATTGATTGTAAGCACAATTGTAGGTTGTCTCTCACTACTATCAGGTATTTATGCGGAAGATACAGTTTATTTATGGCTGCTTTCTATCGCTGGATTCGGAGCGATACTAGTTTGGGCATCTATTGCTTTATCAAATTTATTAGCTAGAAGGTCATACATGAAGCGGGGCGGGGATGTTAAGGACTTGAAATTTAAAACACCGCTGTATCCATTTGTACCACTTCTTGCGTTAGTATTAAATTTAACAGTAATCGTTGGCATGGCCTTTATTCCAGAACAAAGAATGGCATTGTATTGTGGTATTCCATTTATGATTGTTTGTTTACTGTTTTATCGTGCTACAAGAAATAAGGGAAATAATGTGGAGCATATTGAAAAGACAAATACAACGGAAGTAGAGAGTTTATAATAGTGATTAATTAGGAGACTGTAAAATTGTAAACAGTCTCTTTTTTTGTGAAAATAAAGCTGGAAACATACTATGTATGCAAAGGGGAGTTAGCGATGAAGCCAGAAGTTTCGCAGTTGTTAAAACAAATAGATTCAAGGAAAGAGGAATTGTTGGAACTTACAAAAACATTAATTCGTTTTGAAACACCAGCACCGCCAGCGAGAAATACAAATGAAGCGCAAGAATTTGTTGCAGAGTTTTTAAGCAAACGAAATTTTAGTATTGATAAATGGGATGTATATCCGAATGATCCGAATGTTGTTGGGGTAAAAAAAGGGATAAAAAGTGACTCATATAAAAGTCTTATTATTAATGGACATATGGATGTAGCCGAAGTGTCATCAGATGAGGCGTGGGAAACAAATCCATTTGATCCATTTATAAAAGATGGCTGGTTAGTTGGACGTGGCGCAGCAGATATGAAAGGTGGGCTGGCTGGAGCGCTATTTGCCATTCAACTTTTACAAGAAGCTGGTATTGAATTACCTGGAGATTTAACTTTTCAATCGGTAATTGGAGAAGAAGTTGGAGAAGCAGGTACACTTCAATGCTGCAAAAGGGGTTACGATGCTGATTTTGCAGTAGTAGTGGATACGAGCGATTTACATATGCAAGGACAAGGCGGTGTCATTACTGGATGGATTACAGTGAAAAGTCCGCAAACGTTTCATGATGCAACGCGCAGACAAATGATCCATGCTGGAGGACGTCTATTTGGAGCGAGTGCGATTGAAAAAATGATGAAAATTGTACAAAGCTTACAAGAATTAGAGCGCCACTGGGCAGTTATGAAAACATATGAAGGCTATCCATCTGGAACAACAACAATTAATCCAGCTGTTATTGAGGGAGGAAGGCATGCGGCGTTTATTGCGGATGAGTGCCGATTGTGGATAACAGTGCACTTCTATCCGAATGAAACACATGAACAAATAATAAACGAAATTGAAGAGTATATTGGAAAGGTGGCAGCTGCCGATCCATGGTTAAGTGAAAATCCGCCACAATTTAAGTGGGGCGGAGAATCAATGATTGTAGATCGTGGTGAAATTTTCCCTTCATTAGAAGTAGATAGTGAACATAAAGCTGTAAAAAAACTTAGCTCAGTACACGAGTCTATTCTATCAAAAAATGCAATTTTAGATATGTCTGCAACGGTAACTGATGGCGGTTGGTTTAGTGAGTTTCATATTCCAGCGATTATATATGGACCAGGTACATTAGAAGAAGCACATTCTGTAAATGAGAAAGTTGAAGTTGAACAGTTAATTGAATTTACAAAAGTGATAACAGCATTTATATATGAATGGTGCCACACGAAAAAATAGAGTTGTATAGTAAAATCGTACGAGTATGTATACTTGTACGATTTTCTAGTGAACTATTTCAGAGTTGAATACAAACAACTGAAATAGTTCTTTATTTTGCTATGTCTTTCGTTTCATTTCAAGTAATTTCTCTTTTGCTAATTCAACGGCAATCGCATCATCTAAATAGCCAATTGGAAAGAGATAGTCGGGAATAATATCTGTCGATAAAATGAAATAAAGTAATGCGCTCCCAAGAACTGCACGTTCTTCCTTTGAAATGGTTTCATTGCAAAATTGTTGATACATATCTGTTAATTGTTCAATAAAAGGACCAGCACTATCAATTTGCTCTAATTTGCTTGCGAAACTGTCACGAATACGTTTTTCGCCTTCTGTTGTCTGGGCATAGCGTTCGTAATTTTCGAGTTCTTGTTTTACGCGAGTTGTAGTGTAATCGAAATCGAATAAGTTAGAGGATTGTAAAGTTTGCTGAATGGTATCAAGAGATGTGTACATATCCGTTTTTTCTTTATTTATGTGAGGAGAATCAGGGTACATTTCATCAAATAACAATTGGGGTGGAACTTGAAGACATTCTGCAAATTTTTGTAGATGTTTTTGTTTTGGCGGTTGTTTGCCATTAATAATTCTTGAGACTGTTGCAGGATCAATATTTGTAAGTATTCCTAGTTGGCGCATAGATAGGGCGCGTTCTTTTAAAAGTTTTTTTATTAATTTACCAAGCCGATCATTCGGGTTTTCATTAGCCATAGTGTAGGCACTCCTTTTTTCGTGTTGAAAAAATGTTGAGCATTTATTACAAGTATATGAAACAGACAGGCACAGTTGCTCAACATTTTCATAATATGCATTGAAAAGTGAGAAAAAGGGGTGACTATTTATGAGTACGGCAGGCTTATTTTCAATTTTTTTAATCGGGATCGCTTCTAATTTAGATAATGCAGGTGTTGGAATTGCGTATGGCATTCGTAAAATTCGTATTTCGTGGTTTAACAATTTTATCATCGCATTCTTTGGGTTTTTATTTACTTTACTAGCTGGATTTTTTGGGAACTGGATTGCGTTATTTATTTCAGAGTTTACAGCAAACCTGATTGGAGCAATCGTTTTAGGGATAATCGGGGTGTTTATTTTATGTCAGCCTTTTTTGAGTCAAAAAAATACTGCAGGTTCTAAAGATGATAATGTACTTATGGGAATTTTACGTGATCCAGAAAAAGCAGATTTTGATGGCTCTAAAACAATTAGTTTTTCTGAAGCACTTGTTTTAGGAGTTGCATTATCTATTAATAATATTGCAGGTGGGTTTGATGCAGGGGTAACAAATTTAAATCTTTGGCTTACAGCGACTATTTCTGGGGTGTTTAGTTTTATTTGCATAAGCGGTTTTGCGTATGTAGGAAAACGATATTTAGCAGCATACTTAGGGAAATGGGCTACGGTTATTGCAGGAGTGTTATTAATACTTATTGGGATTGATCAGTTGTTGTGAAAATAGAAAAGCAATGTTCGAGCATTTCCTCGGAAATACTTGAATAAGTTGCATATATCGACATCGGATATTTACTTCTTAATAAATAAAAAGCACCTACATACTACATAGGTGCTTTTTAGCGTATGTCTTCAATTAATTGTTCTGATTCTTCATGCATACTGTATTCACTTAACACTTGGATGCAAAGCCACTTTAATTCCTCAATCGTGTGCTCAAGTTCTTCAGGAAGCACATGATGAATGTCTTCAAGTCCCATCCCGAAATGAATAAGTTCAAGTACTTGATCATCGATGTTCCGATCCATTAATAATTCAAGTACTTCTAAATTGAATATGTATCGGTGAGCTTCGTCGAGTGAAACAACTTTTAACTTCAAGCTTTCTACAATACTCAATATAAAAAGAAGGATTGTTTTTTCAAGAACAGGTTGTTTTCCCATTTGAAATATTAGTTTCATCTTTCACACCTCCACATATAGCGCTAGGTTGTACTATATTATTCAGGAGGGGGGAACAAATATGCATGATATAGAGAAACTTTCAGCACTGTTTTTGTAAGAGGATTGATAACTGACAAAAGTGAGGTTTTGGTGAAATAAAAAATCCTGCTAGTATAGCAGGATAACTCGCGATTAAAAAATACTCCAGCCTTCTTGAGCAGAAAGAAGTTCAAGAATTTTAAAACCAGCAATACTATTTCCGTTTGCATCTAAAGCCGGTCCGAAAATGCCGATTCCCATATCGCCTTTTACGCAGCCGAAAATACCACCCGCTACACCACTTTTTGCAGGGATACCAACACGGATTGCAAATTCACCAGATTCGTTATACATACCACATGTGACCATAAATGTTTTGCAAATTTTTGTAATATGTTTAGGGATAATTTGTTTTTTCTTATATGGATCATATCCATCCATTGCAAAAATTAAGCCGATACGTGCTAAATCGATGCAGTTTATTTCAACTGCGCATTGACGAGTATATAAATCCATAAGTTCTTCAATATCACAATCGATAATACCGTTTTGTTTCATATAATAGCAAAGCGAACGATTTAGATAAGCTGTCTCTAATTCTGAATCGGCAACTTTAGAGGAATAATTAATAGTAGGGTTATCTGTTATTTCACGTACAAAATGAAGAATACGTTCCATTTTTTCCTCGTTATCTTTTCCTGCTAACATGCTTGTAATAGCTAATGCTCCTGCATTAATCATTGGATTAAGGGGTTTGGACGGACTTGTCGTTTCTAATTTAATAATAGAATTAAATGGGTCACCCGTTGGTTCCATTCCAACTTTAGAAAATACATATTCTTCACCACGGTCTAAAAGAGCAAGGGCAAGTGTAATTACTTTAGAAATACTTTGAAGAGTAAATAGTGTTTGTGAGTTGCCAGCATGGATATATTCTGTTTCTTTATGGAAAATGGCAATCCCTAAATCGTCTGGATTTGCATTTCCTAGTTCGGGGATATAAGTAGCAAGTTTTCCTTTTTTCGTATATGGTTTTACTTGTTCTAACAACTGTTGTAAGTTGTTTGTTTCAATGCACTGCATAGTACCAACGCTCCTATTTTGAATTAACTAAGTTTACTTTTCCCGATATGCTCGGAAATAAATAATAACATGAAAAAGTGGAATGATAAAACGAAAGTTCAATGTGCTATAATAGGTCTTTCGTTTCGAGTATTCTGTATTTTAAAAAGGAGAATTTTCCTTTTATATAACAGTTTGGAAATAGGAGATTTATCCATAAAAAATTCAAAAATAAAAACTACACATCTATACAACTATATGTTATTATGGTTATGTAAATAGAAAGCGTTTTCTAAGGCGTACTTATAATGATAACGATTTCATAAATTTGATAGGGGGAATTAAAATGTTGCAGTTTTTACAACGTATTGGTAAAGCGTTAATGCTTCCAATCGCCGTACTACCAGCAGCAGGATTATTGCTTCGTTTAGGGCAACCAGATGTATTTGATATTCCTGTTATGGCACAGGCCGGTGCAGCAGTTTTTGATAATTTAGCACTCATTTTTGCAATTGGTATTGCAATCGGTCTTTCAGTTGATGGTAGTGGTGCAGCAGGTCTTGCAGGTGCAATTGGTTATCTAGTTATGAAAAACAGTATTGATGCACTTAGTAAGGGATATTCTACTGTAGAATTACAAGATAAATTAGGCAAAGTCCAAGATTTAATAGGTAATAGCGCTAATGTAGATCCATCTAAGCTTGCAGATACAATGACACAAGTATCTAAGGCAGCCGAATTATCGACTAAAGTGGATATGAAAGTTTTAGGTGGTATCATTGTCGGTGTTATAGCGGGACTTCTTTATAATAAATTCCATAAGATTAAACTTCCAGAATGGTTAGGGTTCTTTGCTGGAAAACGTTTCGTCCCAATTGTTACATCGGTTGTGATGTTACTATTAGGAATTCTATTCGCACAAATTTGGCCAGCAATTCAAAATGCTATCGATGCATTAGCTCATGGAATTGTTAATCTAGGGGCAGTTGGTTCAGGTCTATTTGGTTTATTAAACCGTCTATTAATTCCAATCGGTTTACATCACGTAATGAACACATACTTCTGGTTCGTACTTGGTGACTTTACAAATGCAGCAGGTAATGTTGTAAATGGTGATATTGCTCGCTTCCTTGCAGGAGATAAAACAGCGGGTATGTTTATGACTGGTTTCTTCCCAGTTATGATGTTCGGTTTACCAGCAGCATGTTTCGCAATGATTGCGGCTGCTAAACCAGAAAAACGTAAAATGGTTACAGGTATGTTAGGTGGTCTAGCATTAACTTCATTCTTAACTGGTATTACAGAACCAATTGAATTCTCATTCATGTTCTTATCACCAGTATTATATGGTATTCATGCTGTATTAACAGGTCTGTCTCTATTCATTACAACAACACTTGGCATTCACGATGGTTTCACATTTAGTGCCGGTGCAATCGATTACTTCTTAAACTTCGGTATTGCAACAAAACCAGTATTACTTGCGGGAGTCGGTTTAATTTACGCAGTAATTTATTTCGTTGTATTCTACTTCTTAATTAAGAAGTTCGATTTAAAAACTCCTGGTCGTGAAGACGAAGAGGAAGTAGCTGAAGGTGAAGAAGCTCCAGTTGCAGGTTCAATTGGTGAAACTTACGTAGCGGCTTTAGGTGGAAAAGAAAACTTAACAGTTATTGATAACTGTGCAACACGTCTACGCTTACAAGTAAAAGATGCTGGTCAAGTAAATGAAGCAGCATTAAAACGTGCTGGTGCAAAAGGTGTTATGAAATTAAGTAATACAAGTGTACAAGTTATCGTAGGTACAAATGTTGAATCTGTTGCCGATGATATGAAAAAACACGTATAAATAATGAGATAAGAGGATGTCCAAAAAGATTGATAACATCAATTTTTTAGAGGATATCCTCTTTTTTTTGTTAACAATTTAACGGGAATCTTACTTTTGTAAATTTTCTTTTTCTTTTTTGTATATATAGGTTGGTAATATGTGCAGTGCGTGATAAAGTAGGGATGATATAGAATGGTTTATCCATAATCTACTAAAAAAAATCTTTAGTAGAGGAATTAAATTATTGGTGAGTAAGGGGAAAAAAGCAATTATGGATCAGGAAAAAAATAATGCGAATGGGAAAGCACGTCGGCCGATTGTATACATAAAAAGAACAATCATTCTCGTCTTACTATTATCACTTGTATATTTCATGTATACAAAAATTGTTGCGCATAATAAGAAAGAAGAAACTTTAAAAGCGGCAGCAGAAATGAAGAAACAAGAAGAGCTAAAAAAGAAAGAAGAAAAAAAGAAACAAGAAGTACAGAAGCAAAAACAAAAAGAGCAGGAAGAACAAGTGAAGCAAGCGCAAGCTGCGGAACAGCCTGCTGAAGGACCACCTCAAGAAATTAATGAAAACGCTCAATTGGACCAGTATTTACAAAACACAGGATTTAGCGGGACAGCTGTTATTGTGAAGAACGGAAAAGTTCTTCTGAATAAAGGGTACGGTATGGCAAATAAAGAGCAGCAAGTACCGAATAATTCAGAGACGACTTTTTATATTGGTTCTATTTCAAAGGCGTTTGTAGCAACTGCTATTATGCAATTGAAAGATCAAAATAAATTACAAGTAGAAGATACTGTTGCAAAGTATATTCCAGATTTTCCACAAGGTAATAGTATTCAGCTAAAACATCTATTAACACATACATCAGGGATTCCAGAATATGAGCAAGGAAAAGAAGATATTTCTCATGAAGAACTGATCAAAAGGATAGGAAATCAAAAGCGTATTGGTGGTCCAGGAGAGAAGTGGAAGTATTCCGATTCGAACTACTCTATACTTGCATACATTGCCGAGAAGGTAAGTGGACAGTCGCTTGAAGAATATATTAAACAACATATTTTTGCTACTGCCGGTATGAAACATTCTGGTTTTGGCACAGCGTTAGAACAAACAAGATTCCCATCAACGGGTTATAAAATAGTAAATAATAATATGACAACACCTAATATTCCGAGCATGTCACAACTATATGGTTGTGGTGATATATATACGAGTGCACATGATTTATATTTATTTAACGAAGCGTTATACTCTGGAAAGTTAATTTCAAAAGCGAGTTACGATCAAATGTTTACAGCTGTGAAAAAGGATTACGGATTTGGCTGGTACGTAGACCCAGGAAGCTATTCGAATCACGGTGTAATGCCAGGTTGGAATTGTTTAAATGGATTTAGTAAAAATGGTAGTGTGTATGTTGTTTTATTATCTAACATTCAAAACAACATTAAATCATTTGGTAAAGTGAATAATGACATTTATACGATGTTGCGAAATATTGAAGTGTAAAAAACTATCCTTTTGGATAGTTTTTTTTTGCCCTGAAACAAATATTTCTTTTAGAAAATGTATGCCTTACCTATCACAAAAATATCTATTTTGTATACATTAAGATGTATGGATGTAAAATTTTATAATCTAAAAATAATAGGAGGAGAAGTGTATGTGTCTGTTCAGAAAATATTGGCATAAATTATCAAGATTGTTTAATAGACAATTAGGCTATTTTTTAGATGATAAATTATTGCCCGCTGTGGAACGACTTTTATTTTCGCAAAACTTTGCAAGGTTTATTCAAAGAAACTCTAAGCAAGCTACGGAAGAATTTATAAAATCAAGTCAATTTCAATCTATTATTTGTAACATTTTAAAAGAATGCAATACATCACCTTTTAAAGAAATTGCAAAGCAGTATTTAGGTAAAAACGTAGAAATTACGGTGACTGTTGGACAATTAACAGGCGTTATTGTAGCAGTCGGTGATGATTTCTTAACATTGCAAGAAGGAATAGGAACTGAAGTTTTATTACCATTTACAAGCATTATATCAATTAAAGAAGTGTAAGAAAGGAGAGTTATATATGTTATTTACTGATGAATTACGTAACCATGTTGGTGAATTAGTGCAAGTTGTGACAGCTGTAGAAATTGTTACAGGCATTCTTTTATCTGTGACAGATGGGGCGGTAAGTGTTCGTACTTCTCCTTCTTATGGACCACCGGAAGATGTAATTGTGCGTACTCCTATTATTGCTTATGTTCGCTTGGAAGGGTAAGCGTGATACAAGTATGAGAGTATCAGTTGTTATTCCAGCGCACAATGAAGCGAGTACTTTATCACAAGTTTTAGTAGAAGTGGAGAAGCTCAAGCCTTACGAAATTATTGTAGTAGATAATGGCTCGACAGATGGAACGAAAGACATAGCGTTACAACATCATTGTCACGTGATTTATTATAAACATTCTCTTGGCAATGATGTTGGACGGGCTATTGGAGCTAGAGAAGCAAAAGGTGAAATTGTTTTGTTTTTAGATGGTGATATTGTTATTGATAGTAAAGAGTTACAACGTTTCGTGAAAGGAATTCGACAAGGGCATCAAATTGTTGTGAATAATTTAACATGGTCGGTTTATTTAAAGATGAGACCACATTATACGACAGTTGGAAAGTTCATGTTGAATCGCTATTTGAATAAAAAAGAGCTTGTTGTTGGATCTTTAATCGCAATTCCACACGCAATGAGTAGGGAAGTTATTCAGAAATTTGGTTGGTGGAATTTAGCAGATCCAGCACTATTTCAAGCGATAGCGATGTCTAGAGGAGTAGATATTGTTGATACGGCTTCGGTCGATGTAATTCACACAAATAAGGTTCGTCCTGTGCATACAGGAACATCACCTGGTTCTCCTTATCCGAAAGCGACTAGCCGTATTATGGGTGATCATTTACGTGCTTTGCAATATGTAATCGAAACATATGGTAAACGCGGCGGTTTTTCGGAGGGAAACAGGGATAGGGAGTTTATAGGGAACTATAAACCAGTTGTATTAAAGAAGGAAAAAGCGAAATATAGTGCGATTATACCAGTGTCAGAAGAAAAAATGACGATAAGATCTGTTATACAAGAAGTGAAAAAAGCAGGGGTAGATGAAATTATTGTTGTCGCGAATGGAGCAGATTTTGAGACTGTTAAACAGGCAAAGCTAGAGAATGTTATTGTTGTTGAATTCGGGGAGGCGCTTGGACATAATGTAGCACGAGCGATAGGTGCCATGCATGCTACGGCAGATATTTGTTTATTCGTTGATGGTGATTTTGTTATTCCAGCAAAAAAACTCACTCCATTTTTGCAAGCTGTTGAAGATGGAAGTGACGTGGTTTTAAATGATTTACAATGCTTATTAGATATGTTTCATCCTGCAGATCCAATTAGTATGGGGAAATATTTTGTGAATTTAGTAGCGAAAAGACCGGATTTATGGAATAACTCATTAACGGCAGTACCACATGCTATGCATAAAAGGGTAATAGAGAAAATAGGATATGACTCGCTTGTTATTCCGCCATTAGCTCAAATGAAAGCTATTTTGGAGGTTTTTTCTATTACAGCAGTAGAATTTGTAGATGTTATAAAAACCAATCGGGTACGCCCGGAGCAACATGGATTTGTAAATGGACGTATTCCGGCATTTGACCGTATTTTCGGTGATCAACTTGAGGCGATTGCTTATCTATTACAATATACAGACGAACGTGGGAGTTTTACAGATGGAGATCGCGATAGAGACACTATTCAACAATTGAGAAAGGAAGAAAAGAATACAGATGAATGCTAGTAGTAAAGTAGCTATTATTGGATTAGGGTATGTTGGTCTTCCTTTAGCAGTCCATTTTGCAGAAAGAGGACATACCGTACTTGGATTAGATAAAGATACTAGAAAAATAGAATCGATTAAAAAAGGAGAAAGTTATATTCCAGATGTTTCTTCTAAAGTGTTGCAAAGTTTATTGACTAAAAATAAATTAATAGTAAATACACCAGATAAAGGTATTACTGATTTCCAAAATAATGATTATGTTATTGTTACTGTTCCAACTCCAATTAATGAACGAAGAGAACCAGATTTAAGTGCCCTCATTTCAGCTTCGCATTATATACAACAAAATCTCCAAAAAGGACAAACCTTCATTTTTGAAAGTTCCACATATCCAGGCACACTTGAGGAAGTTATTATTCCTATTATTTCTCAAGCTGGCCAAAAGGTAGGAGAAGATTTCTATATCGGATATTCTCCTGAGAGAATTGATCCAGCAAATAGCCAATATTCAGTTCAATCTATTCCAAAAGTTATTAGTGGACAAACAGAAAAGTGTAAACAAAAAGTACAGGATTTATATAGTACCATTTTTGACGTAGTTGTACCTGTTAGTTCGCCGAAAGTAGCAGAGATGTGTAAGCTATTTGAAAATATTCAGCGCTTAGTTAACATCTCTTTAGTAAATGAGTTAAACACATTATGTGAAAGTTTAGGGATTGATTTTTATGAGGCCATTGAAGCGGCATCTACAAAACCGTTTGGATTTACTCCGTATTGGCCAGGACCAGGGATAGGGGGGCACTGTATTCCCGTAGACCCTTTATATTTTCAATGGAGAATAAAAAAGAATGGGGCAATTAGTCAATTAATTGAGGCGGCACATGTAATTAATGAAGAAATGCCAGAGAAAATAGTCCGGAAAGTAAAGGGCATGGTACAATCACCCGGACTAGTTTTAATTGTAGGAATCGCATATAAGAAAGATGTAAATGATTTGAGAGAATCACCGGCTTTGCCAATTATTCAATTACTAATAAAAGAAGGATACGAGATAAAATACCATGATTCATATATTTCTTCCGCGGAAATTGGAGATAAGGTGTATCAATCTGTTGCTTTGGATGAACAAACATTTAAAGAGGCAGGTTGTATTTTAATTTTAACTGACCACTCTAATATCGATTGGAAGCTTTTTAAAGGAATGAACCGAGTAATAGATACACGGGGAATTATAAAGAAGGTGAGTGTATGAGTAAGAAATGTTTAATTACAGGTGGGGCCGGATTTATTGGATCTCATTTAGCTGAAGAGTTGGTGAGAAGGGGTTATGAAGTCACGATTGTGGATAACTTCTATAAAGGGAAAAATAAGTATCATAATGAGCTAATGAAAGAGATTCGGGTTATTCCAATAAGTGTTTTAGACAAAAACTCTATTTATGAATTAGTAAATCAACATGATGTAGTGTTTCATTTAGCAGCAATTTTAGGTGTTAAAACGACAATGGAAAAAAGTATAGAGCTCATTGAAACGAATTTTGATGGAACGAGAAACATTTTACAAGCAGCATTAAAAGGAAAGAAGAAAGTAGTTTTTGCATCTACTTCAGAAGTATATGGTAAAGGCAAACCGCCTTTCTCTGAAGAAGGAGATCGATTGTACGGGGCAACTTCTAAAATTCGCTGGAGTTATGCAGTTTGTAAAACGTTAGAAGAAACATTATGTTTAGGATACGCATTAGAAGGCTTACCTGTAACGATTGTTCGTTATTTTAATATTTATGGTCCAAGAGCGAAAGATGGTCCATATGCAGGGGTAATCCCACGATTTATCCGTGCAGCTTTGCAAGGAGAAGACATTCTCGTATATGGAGATGGAAAGCAGACACGTTGCTTTACGTATGTGAGTGATGCGGTAGAAGCAACAATTCGGGCAATGGATGAGAAGGTAAATGGTGAGATTATTAATATAGGTTCTGAGAATGAACAGAGTATAAAAGAAGTAGCAGAAACAATTAAAAAACTAACGAAATCTTCTTCGAAAATTGTACAAGTTCCTTTTGAGGAAGTATATCCACATGGCTTTGAAGAAATTCCAAATAGAAGGCCGAACGTAACGAAGTTAAGAGAACTTGTTCAATTTCAAGCGACAGTAACGTGGGAACAAGGATTGAAAGAAACTATTAAATGGTTTCGTGAAGAAAACAATGGCTAAGTCGCTATCAGTTATTATTCCTGCAAGTAATGAAGTAGATACGATTTCAGACGTTATTCAATCGATAAAACCGTTAAATCCAGTAGAGATTATTGTAATAGCAAATGGTTGTAACGATGGTACAGAAGAGGTTGCTGATCGGTTAGGATGTAAAATAATTAGGCATAAAGAACTATTAGGAAACGATGTTGGGCGTGCAGTTGGCGCAAAAGATGCAATAGGTGATGTATTACTATTTATAGATGGGGACTTTGCTATTCCAACTTCAAAATTACAATTATTTCTTAATCCAATTTTACATGATCAGACTGACATCGTTTTAAATAATTTGGACGCATTATTTTTAAAGAATCAAAAACCACATTCTATTACAGTATGGCGCCAAATATTAAATGCAATGTTAGAGCGCGAAGAATTAAAAATAGATTCTTTATTATCTGTACCTCATGCGTTGACGAAAGAAGTCGTCCAAAGTATTGGATATGAATGTTTAGTTAATCCTATTGTAGCTCATTTACGTATAGCACAAAGTAAATGGAGAATTAGCCGTCATTGTGCTATTGATGTTATCACGCCAAATAAATTTCGACCGATTGAACATGCTGCATATGGCACGAGCCTTTCTCAATCTGAAAAACGAATGATAGGTGATCATATAGAAGCAGTTGCAGAACGAATAGTAAGTAGTGATACACGCGGGGGATATTATGATGGAAATAGGAAAAGGAATAGCGTCTATCATACTTTAAGTTTTGAAGATTTTTATCAAGGCTGGGGCGTTACATCCAATTTGTATAAAGGAAAGCAACTATCGGTTGTTATTCCTGTACAAAATGAAGAGAAAACAATTGGAAACGTTATAGAAGAGCTTCGTAAAATTGAACCTTTTGAAATCATCGTAGTCGTAAATGGTTCGTCAGATAAAACAGCAACGATTGCAAAAGACAAAGGCGCAACAACAATTATATATAAAGAAGCCCTTGGAAACGATGTAGGGCGTTCACTTGGAACTTATTTTGCAAAAGGAGAAATTGTGTTATTTATAGATGGTGATTTTGTTATTCCAGCTAGTGAGTTATATCCTTTTACAAAAGCTATAGCAGATGGAAAGGACGTCGCATTAAATGATTTAAATCATTATTTAGATTTAAGAGTACCACTTCATCTTGTAACTGCATTTAAGTATGCACTAAATTTAGCTTGTGATAGAAAGGATTTAGGGGTAGGCTCACTTATTGCGGTACCTAATGCATTTAGCCACAAGTGTTTGAAAGCAATTGGATATAAATCTTTATTGTCACCTTGTGTAGCACAAGTGAAGGCTCTTCTTTCTGGATTTGAAATTGCATGTGTATGTCGTGTTGAGGTTGATAAGATGAACCGTATTCGTCCCAGTGAACATTTTGCAAAAATAGGTCATCCTCCAGCTGTACTTCGAATTATAGGTGATCATATAGAAGGACTAGAGCAAATAATTGCATTAACAGACAATCGTGGCGGATTCTATGATGGCAATAGAAAAAGAGATGTTTTATAGAAGTAACAAAAAAAGTGTACAACATGTGTACACTTTTTTGTTCTGTTATAAAAACTATAACAGATTAGGAGATAAGAGTATTACAGCTCTACAATGGGTATTGTTCTTATATTACAAAATAGGACTCGTATATAAGGATACCAAAAAAATACAATTAAGGAAAGGGTTAATTTTAAAGACTTTTAAATGAAGTTAACACTATATATATAGTAGTTTGCTCAACATTTCACAAACATGTCACAACTAATTCGTTCACTTTCGTAAAAAAGTAGTATTCTAAGTGTGTAAGCTGTTATATAAAAAATCTTAGTCCTGTACTAATCAAAAATGGAGGAGATTAGGATGACTCAAGTATTAGAAAATGTTAAAAACGCATGGGAAAACTTTAAAGGTGAAAAATGGAAAGCAGAGATTGATGTTCGCGATTTCATTTTAAATAATGTAAACGTTTTCGAAGGAGACGAATCTTTCTTAGCAGAAGCAACTGAAGCAACGAAACAACTTTGGGATCAAGTAATGGATTTAACAACAAAAGAACGTGAAAACGGTGGCGTTCTTGATATGGATACAAAAATTGTTTCTTCTATTACATCACATGACCCAGGATACTTAAATAAAGATATTGAAAAAGTAGTCGGTTTCCAGACTGATAAACCATTTAAACGTTCTTTACAACCATATGGTGGTATTCGTATGGCAGAACAAGCTTGTGAATCTTATGGATACGAAATGGATAAAGAACTTAGTCGTATTTTTAGAGATTGGAGAAAAACTCATAACCAAGGTGTATTTGATGCTTATACACCAGAAATGAGAAATGCACGTAAATCAGGTGTTATTACTGGTCTTCCAGATGCATACGGTCGTGGACGCATTATCGGTGACTATCGACGCGTAGCATTATATGGTATTGATCATTTAATTGAAGCGAAAAAAGCTGATTTGAATTTAACTGGTGGTGTAATGAGCGAAGATACAATGCGTTTACGCGAAGAGTTATCTGAGCAAATGCGTGCACTTCAAGAACTAAAACAAATGGCTGCTTCTCATGGTTTCGATATTTCTAAACCAGCAACAAATGCAAAAGAAGCATTCCAGTGGTTATACTTCGCATATCTTGCAGCGATTAAAGAGCAAAACGGAGCTGCAATGAGTCTTGGACGTACTTCTACATTCTTAGATATTTACATTGAAAGAGATTTAGCAAATGGTACTTTAACAGAAGAAGAAGTACAAGAAATTGTAGATCACTTCATTATGAAATTACGTCTTGTGAAATTCGCAAGAACACCTGATTATAATGAATTATTCTCTGGTGACCCAACTTGGGTAACTGAATCTATCGGTGGTATGGCATTAGATGGTCGTCCATTAGTAACAAAGAACTCATTCCGTTTCTTGCATACATTAGATAATTTAGGACCAGCTCCAGAACCGAATTTAACAGTTCTTTGGTCTAAACAATTACCAGAGAACTTTAAAAACTACTGTGCGAAAATGTCCATCAAAACATCAGCAATTCAATATGAAAATGATGACATTATGCGTGCTGATTACGGCGATGATTACGGAATTGCTTGTTGTGTATCTGCAATGAGAATCGGTAAACAAATGCAGTTCTTTGGAGCTCGTGCAAACTTAGCGAAAGCATTATTATATGCGATTAACGGTGGTAAAGATGAAAAATCAAAAGCACAAGTTGGTCCTGAGTACGCACCAATTACTTCTGAAGTATTAAATTATGAAGAAGTTATGCATAAGTTTGATATGACAATGGAATGGTTAGCGGGTCTATATTTAAATACATTAAATGTTATCCATTACATGCATGATAAATATAGCTATGAACGTATTGAAATGGCACTTCATGATACAAATGTTCTTCGTACAATGGCAACAGGTATCGCGGGTCTATCTGTAGTAGCAGACTCATTAAGTGCAATTAAATACGCACAAGTAAAACCAATCCGTGATGAAAATGGTATTGCGGTGGACTTCGAAATTGAAGGAGACTTCCCTAAATACGGTAACAATGATGATCGTGTAGATGAGATCGCTGTAAATCTCGTGAAAACATTTATGAATAAACTTCGTAAACATAAAACATATCGTAATTCCGTTCATACAATGTCAATTTTAACTATTACATCTAACGTTGTATATGGTAAGAAAACAGGTAACACTCCAGATGGACGCCGTACTGGAGAACCATTTGCACCAGGTGCAAATCCAATGCATGGACGTGATACAAAAGGTGCATTAGCTTCATTATTATCTGTAGCTAAATTACCATATGAAGATGCACAAGATGGTATTTCTAATACATTCTCTATCATTCCAAAAGCACTTGGTAAAGAAGATGATGTACAAGTACGTAACTTAGTATCTATGCTTGATGGCTATGCAGTAAAAGAAGGCCATCACTTAAATATTAACGTATTTAATCGTGAAACATTAATGGATGCAATGGAACATCCTGAGAAATATCCACAATTAACAATTCGCGTATCTGGTTACGCTGTAAACTTTATTAAATTAACTCGTGAACAACAAATTGATGTAATTAACCGTACAATGCATGAAAGCATGTAAATGAAAAAAGTATCCCTTCGCTTTTAATATATAGCGAAGGGAGGCTGTTTCAATAAAGGAGGAAGTAACATGGTAAAAGGAAGAATACATTCTGTAGAGTCTTGTGGTACTGTTGATGGCCCAGGGATTCGTTATGTCATATTTACACAAGGGTGTTTATTACGTTGTCAATATTGTCATAATGCGGATACGTGGGAAATCGGTAAAGGTAAAGAAATAACAGTTGAAGAAGTGATGCAGGATGTGACATGTTACCTTCCATTTATTGAAGCCTCCGGAGGCGGTATAACAGTTAGCGGTGGAGAACCATTATTACAGCTAGACTTTTTAATTGAGTTGTTTAAAAAGTGTAAAGAGGCTGGTATCCATACAACAATCGACTCTTCTGGTGGTTGTTATTCTGAGGAACCAGAATTCCAAAATAAGCTAGATATTTTAATGGATTATACAGATTTAGTTTTATTGGATTTGAAACATATTGATTCCAAAAAGCATCGTAAATTAACAGGGAAACCAAATGAACATATTTTACAATTTGCTCGTTATTTATCGGATAAGAATAAACCGATTTGGGTACGACACGTATTAGTTCCCGGTGTTACGGATAATGAAGAGGATCTACAAAAACTATCTAGCTTTATTCAAAGTCTGTCTAATGTTCAAAAAGTTGAAGTGTTACCATATCATAAGCTTGGTGTATATAAATGGGAGGCGCTTGGACACAAGTACCCACTCGCAAATGTAGAACCACCTACTGAGAAAAATGTAGAACATGCTAAACATATTTTACAAGCGGTCTAATCCAAATATTGGATTAGGCTTTTTGCTTTCTTTACAATAAAATCTAGAGTATATATTGATAAAAGAGTATACTGAAAGTAGAATATCCATAATTTTGTACGGAATAAGTGGAGAAATTTACATAATTGTAAAGGGAAATCAAAATAGTAAAAAGAATTAAGAAGTAAAAGAGTGAGTATCATGGAATAGAGAACATTTGTAAGTTATTGCGAAAGCTCTTATAGGAAAGTATAATGTAAAGATATGAGCACAGATAGGATTAAGGGGTCAATCTTATATGCTTTGCATATCCACGACAGGTACATAGCTGAAAAGGGAATTATTAGAATCTGTTTATGTAATTTTTAAGGAAAATGTTTTTCCTATTGTCGTATATGCAATATGGAGAAACAAAAAGCTAGGAGTGGATTTGTTTGATAAAAAACCCCAAGGTTTTAATATTAACTGCACATTACGGTAATGGTCATGTGCAAGTAGCAAAAACATTAGAACAAACATTTCGCCAAAAAGGAATTGAAGATGTTATTGTATGCGACTTGTTTGGAGAATCACATCCATTTATAACTGACATTACAAAATATCTATATTTAAAAAGTTATACAATAGGAAAAGAATTATATCGTTTGTTTTATTACGGGGTAGAAAAAATTTATGATAAGAAAATAGCATCTTGGTATGCGAACTTTGGAAGAAAACGTTTGAAAACACTGTTACAGGTGGAGAAACCAGATATTGTAATTAATACATTTCCAATTATCGCGGTACCAGAATTGAAGAAACAAACAGGGATTTCAATTCCTGTCTATAACGTATTAACGGATTTTTGCGTGCACAAAATATGGATTCATCGAGAAGTAGATCGTTATTTTGTTGCAACGGATCACGTGAAAGAATTGATGGTTGATATCGGTGTACCTGCGGAACAAATTGTTGAAACAGGAATTCCAATTCGGAGTAGTTTTGAGTTAAAGGTAAATTCAGACATCATATATAATAAATATCAGTTATGTAAGAATAAAAAGATTTTACTAATTGTAGCAGGTGCTCATGGGGTATTAGGAAATGTAAAAGAACTATGCCAATCATTTATGTCAGTGCCCAATTTACAAGTAGTTGTCGTTTGTGGAAAAAATGAAGCTTTAAAACAGGATTTATTAAGTTTACAGAAGCAAAATTCCGATGCATTAAAAGTGTTTGGGTATGTTGAAAATATTGATGAATTATTCCGTGTTACTTCTTGTATGATTACGAAGCCAGGCGGAATAACATTAAGTGAAGCAGCAGCGTTGCAAGTACCTGTCATTTTATATAAGCCTGTTCCAGGACAAGAAAATGAAAATGCGATGTACTTTGAAAAAAAAGGAGCAGCAGTTGTCATTCGCGATGATAGTGAGGTTTTTGCAAAAACAGAGGCATTATTACAAGATGATGTGAAGCTTCTTCAAATGAAAGAAGCAATGAAAAGCATCTATCTTCCAGAGCCAGCTGGTCATATTGTAGATGCAATTTTGGCAGAAAATCATGCAGAACCGCGCCATATACCAATTAAATCACCTGCTCTTGCACAATCTTTTACTTAATATGAAACCCTCTTTGTATATATAAAGAGGGTTCTTTATTATTTTCAAAGAAAATTTAGCCACTTATCCACAAAAGGATTGCGCTTTCATTAAACAGTAAAGTCGGAATATTAACAACTATATCCACATTGTCCACAATTTTTAGAAAAATATCCACAATTAAAACAGTCGATATATGCTTGAATATAGAAAGATATTAAATGTTTTCGAAAATTATTAACAATTCCATCAGTTTTGTGGATAAAGTTGTCCACAGCAAAAAGTACCCTAATGCATAAGGGTACTTTTTGCTTACTTCTATCAGTCGAGAAAATTATGTAATGAAAATGAATAATTAGGGGGGAAACTTCAAATTATTCATTTTCACTTTAAATGCTTTTCGAGCGATATCCTGCTGCACGATCAGCTTTTTGAAATTCGCGTTGATAGAGAACTTCTTGTGTACTAGATAATGTATTTTTTGCTTTATCACGTTTCTTTTTATCCATTACAAATCACCTCGTGTCTTAAAGTTACTATTTATCGTTTCCAAAGACATGAGGGGATATACGCATATGGAAAAATGTTAATGATTGATTATCATTTCAGAAAATTTAGATTACGCTTCTTTTAATTGATGAGCATCTTGGAAGGTTGTATCTCGCATTGTAGCAAGTGTGTATTGATCTTTTGGAATTTCATATAAGTTATAGACTTCTTCGTTTGCGTTAATTTCATCATATACGGCTTTTCTTGTTTCATTTGCTAGATTTACATATTGCAGTTTTTCTGCAGCTTTAATAGAACGAATATTTATTTTACGAATACGCATGAAGATTGTTTCAATATCTAATTCATAGAAAAGTTCACTAAAAAATGAATCTTTCGCTAATTTATTATAGCCTTTTCCATGATATGGTTTGCCAAGCCATGTCCCGAGAAATCCAGCTTTTTCTTGCACATCAAATAAAGTAATTGTTCCGATAGGGTTACCCCATTCATCTAAAATTGTGCGTGAAATTAATTCACCACGCTCTTCAGCTTCAATCGTTTGTTTCGTTAAGAATAAATATTCTTCATAAGAATAAGCCTTTTGACGCACAAAAGGGAAGACAGCTGGGTCCACCATTAACTCGTATAGAACGTGGCTGTCGTGTAAGTCGCGTTTTTTCAACATACTAACTCCTCCTCACACGAGGGTAGCATGACGAAAAAACACCCCACCCTCGAAATTTTTATATCAATCTTTAAAAAATTTCGGGGTGGGAATCGAACCCACTAGAACCAGTTTCTAACGCTGGTGGCGCACCATTTGCCTTCCCCATTCATCAATTTGAAAATGATAATCACGACACAAATTGATTATGGTTTCATTCAGTTTATAATCGTATAATACTTTATCTAGTCAAAAAAATAAACTAGTTTTTTTTATTTTTTTTGTAAATTATTTTTCCATCAATCATAGTTAGTACAGGCTTGGCTAAATAATGGAAAGGATGATGAGTCCATAACACGAGATCGGCGTCTTTTCCAACCTCGATGCTTCCAATTCTATCCTCTAAACGCAAATTTCGCGCTGGGAATATGGTGATTCCTTCTAGTGCTGTTTTCTCGTCTAACCCTTCTCTTACTGCGACAGCAGCACAAATATTTAAATATTGAATGGGTGTATAAGGATGGTCTGTTGTTATAGAAACTTCCACACCATTTTTGGATAATATATGATAAGTATCCCATGTCTTGTTTTTTAGTTCGATTTTAGAACGGCGTGTCAGAGTGGGACCAACTGAAACCTTCAAATTGTGTTTCGAAAGCTCTTCAACAAGAAAGTGTCCTTCTGTACAATGTTCAATACGTAGATCGAGGTTGAATTCCGTTGCAAAGCGTAGCGCAGAACTAATATCATCTGCTCTGTGAGCGTGGATACGTACGGGTATTTCACGACGTAATGCTTTTAAAATAGGAAGCATTCGAAAATCAGCTTCGTGCCCGTAGTGTTGTGCTTCATAGAATGATTCCCGAAGTAACCCCATAATCCCCATACGTGTTATGGATTCTTTTGTTCCATTACTATGGACTTTTTTAGGGTTTTCTCCAAAGGCAATCTTTAAACCAGCAGGTTCTTGAATAATCATATGATCAATACAAGTTCCAGCTGTTTTTATTACACAAGTAGTACCCCCGATAATATTTTGACTGCCAGGCATAACGTGAACGGTTGTAATTCCATTTTGTACAGCGTCTTGAAAGGCGATATCGAGAGGATGGATTCCATCTAAAGAACGAATATGTGGTGTTGAAACTTCAGATGTTTCATTGGCATCATTTCCAGCCCAACCAGTACCTTCATCATAGAGACCAAGGTGAGTATGGACATCAATAAAGCCAGGTAAGAGATGGAGTGCTCGTGCATCTATAACGGTCATATCTTGAGTAGGTTGAATAAAAGGTTTGACCTCGGTAATTCGCTCTCCTGTAACGAGTACATCGCCTTGAAACTTTGGAGATGTAATAGGGTATACAATGGCTTGTTTGAGCAATATTTTCATAGGTACCTCATTTCTGTTACTTTATAATGCTAATGGAAGTTAAGGGAAAGTAACTGAAAGGTTATTTGTATGGTAATGCTTCGGATCCTAGAAAATGAAAGTTTTAAAAGGGCCCATGTAAAATTGTGTTTTAGAAGTACTACATTGTATGCGAAAGTATATTTTGTAATGCATGGTCTATTGCCGGAAATGTGTATTGGTATCCATGTTTAATTGCTTTACTAGGTAATACGTGTTGCCCTTCTAGTACAAGTATGCTCATCTCACCTAATAAGGCGTGAAGCATAAATGAAGGGACAGGTAGCCAATGTGGTTTTCTCGTTGCAGTAGCGATGTTTTTCCCAAATTCCTTCATTCTTATAGGTGTTGGTGCTGTCATATTAAGAGGGCCATCAATTTCTTTTTTGTGTATGATGAAATCCATCATACGAACGACATCGTCTATATGAATCCATGATAACCATTGCTTCCCAGAACCAATGGTGCCGCCGATATAGAATTGATAGGGAAGTAACATTTTTGGCAAGGCTCCGCCATCTGCACCTAATACAACGCCAAATCTTGTGTAAATTGTTCTTATTCCGAGAGAAAATGCTTTAGCTGCTTCTTGCTCCCATAAAAATACTGTTTCTGCTAAAAAGTCATTTCCGGGAGTTTCTTGTTGCTCAGTAAAAGACTCTATTTCAGATGTTCCGTAGTATCCAATAGCACTTGCATTAATAAATGTATGTGGTTTTGTATGGAGTGCCTGTAATTGTTTAATGATTCCTTTTGTTGTTTGAATTCTACTGTTTAAAATGGCTTTCTTTTGTTTCTTTGTCCATCTACTATTAATAGACTCTCCGGCTAGATTAATAACGACATCAATAGAAGAGAGGGGGAAGGTTTGTAAATCTGGTGTCCATTGAACATACTGAAGGTTAGGGGCGGAAGTTTTAGTAGTTTTTTTTCGTGTGAGGATGTAAACAGTATATCCTTTTTGAACAAAAAAAGTAGAAAGATATTTACCGATAAAGCCTGTACCACCAGAAATTGCGATTTTCACAAGTATTTCCTCCTCATTATATATATTCTTGAAAAGAAAAAATGTTCCTCGACTATGTTAAAATAATAGTGAGGTGAGAGTATGGCTGTCATTACAAAAATAGAAGTACAAAAACGATCGAAAGAACGATTTAATATTTATATTGATAAAGGTCAAGGCGAAGAGTACGGGTTTAGTGTGGATCAAGTAATCTTAATGAAACATGGATTACAAAAAGGCTTAGAAATTGATGAAATAGAGTTAGGAAATATTTTGTACAATGAAGAGGTACAAAAAGCATATTTACAAGCAATCTCCTATTTATCCTATCAAATGAGAACAAAACAAGAAATAGAAGATTTTTTACGAAAAAAAGAAGTGGGACAGGCCATCATCTCTGAAGTCGTTTCGAAATTATTACATGACCGATATATTAATGATAAAGAGTACGCTGTTTTATATACGCGAACGCAAAGTAATGTGAATCGAAAAGGTCCAACTGTTATTAAAAGAGAGTTGTTAAATAAAGGTGTTCAAGATTTAATTATTATGCACAGTTTACAAGAATATCCGAAGGAAAAGCAAATTGAGAATGCCTTGTTTCTCATAGAAAAGAAGAAAAAATCTTATCAAAAGCATTCTTTTTTACAAATGAAGCTAAAGTTAGATGAGATGCTTGTTCGAAAAGGATATTCTAGAGAAGTAATTCAAATTTGTTTGGAAGAATTGAAAGACGAAAGAGATGACGAAAAGCAACAAGAAGCGTTACACTATCATGGGAATAAATATTATGAGAAATATAAGAAGCATGATGGCTGGACATTTGAAAACAAGATGAAACAAGCGTTATATCGAAAAGGATTCTCTATTGATGAGATAGAGGTATTTTTACAAATGAAACGTGAAGAGGGATGAGGGGAATAATGAGATGAATATGCCAAAACGCTATAGTGAAATGACACCACATGAGCTTAGAGAAGAAATTGGAGATTTGAAGGAGCAAGCAATAAAGGCTGAGCAGCTTGGAATTGTAAATGAGTTCGATGTATTAATGAGAAAGATGGCAATGGCTCGCGCCTATATGACGGATATAAACAAATTTCATATTGGTGAAACATATGAATTAATAGAAGAACCTGGTGTATTATTTAAAATTACGTACTTCAATGGGGTATTTGCTTGGGGTTATAAGCAAAATGATAATGAAGAGATTGGCATACCAATTTCCTTATTGCAAGAAAAATAAAAACCAGAGAGTAAATATCTCTCTGGTTTTCATCTTTGGTAGGCGTTAAAGGAGATAGGAGATTCTAAAATTGGCGTTTTTTACATTCGTTGGCCAATATAATGAGAGACTGGGTTTGTTGCGTCTGTCCGTTAACTTGCGCTTTCGCATGTTTCGGACGAGTCCACGTATGGTTAAATAATTCAGAACGACTATCTAAACGATCACGGTAGCTCATCTTTATCACCTCGTGTAGGAAGTTAATTTTTTAGGTTGTATCTGTATTACTCTTCCTGCTGATTTGCAGCACGCATACGTTCTTGTGGGTGCGTGTTAATTGTGCCGTTAGGTCGCTTCGAAGCGAAGCGTGATTTCGCTTTCGGCTGACCGTCGATTTTGCTGTTGTTTATTGACTCAGACCAAAATTCGGCTTGTTTACCCATTGCGAACGCCCTCCTCCTCATCAGTTGATACCTCTTTAAGAACCTCTTTAAGAAGTATCACTTATAGAATGTGCAAAACAGAAGAAACTATCCTTTAGAAATGAAGGGATAAATAGGTAAAAGGAGATTAGAACATGAATGATATTTATGAAGCATTAACGAAAGAATTATTAGACAAGAATGACAAGCTCTCTTACGGACAAGCTCGTGCGTGGGTTGAATTACTTTGGGAAGATTTTCAAACAACTTATGCAAAATCAGGGCGTTATCACGGTGAGGAAATGACTGAGCAAGTGGTACGATCATGGATTAATAATCATGGTGTACGCCTTCATGAAATGCGTACAAACAATCCGAAGTATAGCCATTTAATTAATCAAGAAGATCATTTGAAACATTAAAAAAAGCGACTTAAGTCGCTTTTTTTAATGTGGAAGTAATTCCAGTTTTTTTCGAAGTTTTTCTTCACTAAAAATCCATCCTGTATAGGAATTAATAATATTTAAATTATGGTCGAGCTGAACAATCGCGACAAATGGATAATAATCTTTACTTCGATACCGTAAATCAATGAATCGTACTTCGTAATAATGATCATGATCAAAAATATCCCAGCGATATACAGGAGAGAAAGATAGGAAGGCCGAGATGTTTTCATCTTGTTTAGCTGCTCGCATAATATCATTGTCTGGGAACGGTACCCGATCGAACTTGTCATATATCATGATATTACCACGGTGCCATCTCGCAACGTAGTAATAATCAGCTGTAACGACTGCTAAATGATAATGATAAAATCGGTAAGAAGGAGAAATGATAATCTTTTCGACATTTTTGAAACGTTTGTGTACAACGCTTCTTATATTTCTGTGCATCATAATTCGTCCGATATAGTAAACAATCATTAATATATATGCTGCTAAGGCAGTGTATCCTTTATGAGAACCGACGAGCATGCAAGCAATTGCAAGTATATGGATAAAGAAAATTACGGTATCGAATGTATTTATCACGCCGAGTGCGACCCATTTTTTTGTGAAAGGCCGTAATGCTTGTGTACCATAGGCGTTGAAAATATCTACAAAGACGTGAAGGAAGACTGCAATAAATGACCAAAGTAGTAGATGAAGATATGGAGCGTCTGAAAAGAAGGCGAAAGAGATGCCACTTATAAGGAATGACCAAAGAATTACCGCGGGAATGGAATGAGTAACTCCGCGATGATTTCTTATATATTTAGCGTTATTACGCAATTTTAAAACTGTGTCAATGTCAGGAATGTTGGAACCAGCAATTGTAGCAAGCATAACAGCTTGTGGGCCAATATCACTTTGTGCTATGGCTGGATCTAATGTTGCTAAGCTACCTAAAGTGATACCCATAACAAGGTGAGTGGCTGTGTCCATAGAAATCCACCTCCGTTTTTTATTAATGTAACTCTTTTTATTAGATACCTCAAGTCCTTTGCCTTCAATTTCCTATGTCATCTTACTTAAATTTTTTCCTAAAATCTTTATAATAGTACTTATATGCAAAAAAATGAGGGGGATCAAGTTTGACACTTGAAATACTAAAAAATTTTAATATAGAGCAGTTTCAAAATGATTTAATTGGTTGGTTTGAAGAGGAGCAGCGCGACTTACCATGGAGAAAAAATAAAGATCCATACCGCGTTTGGGTTTCTGAGATTATGTTACAGCAAACAAGAGTAGAAGCTGTAAAACCATATTACGCAAATTTTATGGGGAAGTTTCCTACACTTGAAGCGTTAGCGAACGCAGATGATGAAGAAGTATTAAAAGCATGGGAAGGTTTAGGATATTATTCTAGAGCGCGTAATTTACATGCGGCAGTAAAAGAGGTAAAAGAAGTATACGGCGGGGTTGTACCGAGTGATGTAAAGAAAATTGAAAAGTTAAAAGGTGTCGGACCATATACAAAAGGCGCTATTTTAAGTATCGCATATGGTATACCAGAGCCGGCAGTTGATGGAAATGTTATGCGTGTATTATCTCGCATTTTATCAGTATGGGATGATATTGCAAAACCAAAGACTCGAAAAGTTTTTGAAGAGATTGTGCGTGAAATTATTTCAGTAGAAAACCCATCTTATTTTAATCAAGGATTGATGGAATTAGGTGCACTGATTTGCATTCCTAAAAATCCATCTTGCTTACTTTGTCCTGTACGTGAGCATTGCAGGGGATATGCTGAAGGTGTTCAAAAAGAACTACCAGTAAAAAGTAAAGCGAAAGCTCCTACAATGGTACCGCTTGTTGCAGGAGTACTTCAAACTGAAGATGGTCGTTACGTTATTAATAAACGTCCAAGTAGCGGATTATTAGCTAATATGTGGGAGTTTCCGAATATTGAACTTGGCGAAGGGATTCGAAGTCAGAAAGAACAGCTTATAGATTATATGAAGGAAAAGTTTGAGCTTTCGATTTCTATTGATGAGTACGCAATGAATGTACAACATACATTTACTCATCGTACTTGGGATATATTTGTATTTTACGGAAAAGTAACCGGTGATATTGTTGAAACAGATACATTGAAACTTGTATCGAAAGAAGCATTTGAGCAGTTACCTTTCTCTAAATCGCATCGTACGATTTATGAGAGTTGTGTTGAGAAAATTACAATGCAATAAACAAAAAAGTGTTCCCTAAATTGGGAACACTTTTTTAATCGTAAGAAATTTTTGTCCCATGAGTCCAACTGGCATCACCTTCTTGTAAGCCGCCCCTTGATTCGATCTCTATTACAATTTCTTTATAAATACTTTGCCCTTCCGCATTTAAATAGGGCAAAATCTGTTGTAATGAATGATGAAAATAAGCTAATTCATCTTCTTTCCATTCGTTTTTTGAAATCATCGTTAGTTCAGTCATATCGCGTCCTATATACATATTTCCACCTCCATTTTCTATAGTTTGAATGAGTAACAAGAGATATATGCGGAATTTTTTCAAAAGAAAATTACGGATAGCTTCTAGTTGAATTGGTTACATTATTGATTGTGGAGGTGAGAAAGATGAGTAAAAAACAACAAGGTTATAACAAGGCAACTTCTGGTGCTAGTATTCAAAGTACAAATGCTAGTTATGGTACAGAGTTTGCAACTGAAACAAATGTACAAGCAGTAAAACAAGCAAACGCACAATCAGAAGCAAAGAAAGCACAAGCTTCTGGTGCACAAAGTGCAAACGCTAGTTATGGTACAGAATTTGCAACTGAAACAGACGTGCATGCTGTGAAAAAACAAAATGCTAAGTCAGCTGCAAAACAATCACAATCTTCTAGCTCAAACGAGTAATGAAAGAAAAACACTTCTCCAATTCGAGAGAAGTGTTTTCTTTGTGTGCGGGTCATTGTAATGAAAAGAAAGTGAACGACATAACTTCTAATAAGTCAACAAATGTTGTCAAAGGAGAAGGAAGTTAAAGATTAGAAATATGTAATTAGGAATAATAACTGATGAAGAAATCCAAAAGGGGGTAAGTAATGAACGATTTTGATAAGTTGGTGGGAGAACAATTGGAAACGATGGATGAGCTGTTAAAATTGCAATCACACTTAGAGAAGTATCAGCAAATTGAAATGAGTGAAAAGGATACGTGCGATAAAAAAGACTTACATTTTATTCGCCAAGAAATATATAGAACAGAAGTAGCGTTGAAGCTATTACATGAAAAATTCGAAAAGCAAACGAATAGTGTGATAAAATCTTTTGAAACTGAAAAAATGATTTCAAATTTAGGATAAGATATATTATTGCCTTCAGGTGAAAAGTCCTTCAAATAGAGAGGGGCTTTTTCTATTACATGTCCTCGTTTATAAATAATACAGTACAATCCTTGTTTTCTGAGAAGATTGGGTATTATTGTATTCAACGATAAACCTCCTGCATATTCAGTGTGGAAAATAGAGTCTTATCCCTTTAGTTTTAAAATTTTGACAAAAAAGTTATAATAGAAGAAAAGTGAATGCCGTTCAAAGGGCATTTGCAGTTGAAAGAAGGGAGCATATATGGGATTTCCCAAAGAAGGAGAAAAAGTACAAATACATAGTTATAAACATAATGGCTCCATTCATAGAATGTGGGAAGAAACAACAATTTTAAAAGGGACACAGAGTCTTGTGATCGGAGCGAATGATCGTACAGTAGTTACAGAATCGGATGGCCGAACATGGATTACGCGTGAACCAGCAATTTGTTATTTTCATGCCAACTATTGGTTTAATGTGATTGGGATGCTTAGGGAAGAGGGCGTATATTATTATTGTAATTTAAGCTCCCCTTTTGCGTATGATTCTGAAGCATTAAAGTATATTGATTATGATTTAGATATTAAAGTGTATCCAGATATGACATATACGCTTCTAGATGAAGATGAGTATGAAAAACATAGTCAAATTATGCAGTATCCACCTGTTATCGATACAATTTTAAAACGAAATGTAGCACATTTAACACAGTGGATTCATCAAAGAAAAGGTCCGTTCGCACCAGACTTCGTAGATATGTGGTATGAACGATATTTAATGTACAGAAATTAAAACAAACCTGCAGGGGGCTTCCCGGCAGGTTTGTCCTATTAGAGGGGGGATTATGTGCAGGGCATAAAAAGATATTTACAATTTGTTAAACCATATCGATGGCTTATCGCTATTACAATTATTATTGGACTAGTTAAGTTCGGTATCCCACTTATTATGCCGTGGTTATTAAAGTATATTATCGATGATGTAATTCAAGGCGGAGGTTCACTTCAAGATAAAACATCTCAATTAATAACAGCGATTGGAATTGCTTTTTTTATTTTTGCAATCTTAAGGCCACCGATTGAATATTATCGTCAATATTTCGCGCAGCGTATCGCAAATACAATACTGTATGATTTACGGAAGTATATTTTCGGTCACTTACAAAAGTTAAGTTTACGTTATTACTCCAATACAAAAACAGGAGAGGTTATTTCGCGCGTCATCCATGATGTAGAACAAACGAAAGATTTTGTAATTACTGGTTTGATGAACGTCTGGTTAGATACTGCAACAATTGCTATTGCCATCATTGTTATGTTTTCTATGAATATAAAATTAACATTTGTTGCGTTATTGATTTTACCTATTTATGTAATTGCAGTGAAATATTTTTTCGGACGTCTTCGGAAATTGACGAAAGAGCGTTCACAAGCGTTAGCGACGATGCAAGGGTATTTGCATGAACGTATTCAAGGGATGCAAGTGACACGTAGCTTTGCGTTAGAAGAGTATGAGGGGAAGCAGTTTGAAAAAAGAAATAATGAATTTTTAACGAAAGCATTAACCCATACAAGTTGGACGGCGAGAACATTTTCGGCAGTAAATACGTTAACAGATTTAGGTCCGTTACTTGTGATTGGTTTTGCAGCATATGAAGTAATTCAGGGGCAGTTAACGCTAGGAACGATGGTAGCTTTTGTTGGATATATGGATAGTTTATATAGTCCGCTTCGCCGCCTTGTTAATTCATCTACAACATTAACACAATCTTTTGCATCGATGGACCGAGTGTTTGAACTGTTAGATGAAAAATACGATATTGTTAATGTGCCAAATGCGGTACAAACGAAAAAATTAAATGGAGAAATTGTATTTGATAATGTTTCTTTTCGTTATAATGCAGATGAAAAAGAGATATTACACAACCTGTCATTAACTATGCAGCCTGGGGAGAAAGTAGCGCTCGTAGGAGCGAGTGGGGGAGGAAAGTCATCTCTTGCTAGTTTGATCCCGCGTTTCTATGATGTTTCTGAAGGTGCGGTTTATGTAGATGGGATAGATGTAAGAAAGTATAATATGAGAAATTTACGTAGTAATATTGGAATTGTACTGCAAGATAATTTATTGTTTAGCGATACAATTGGAGCTAATATTTTATATGGAAATCCGAAAGCTACAGAGCAAGAAGTGATTGCAGCTGCCAAAGCTGCGCAAATTCATGATTTTATTATAGACTTACCAGATGGTTATAATACTGTTGTTGGAGAACGTGGTGTGAAGCTATCGGGCGGGCAAAGACAACGCGTGGCAATTGCACGAGTGTTTCTAAAGAATCCGTCGGTCCTTATATTAGATGAAGCAACTTCGGCATTAGATTTAGAAAATGAAAGGTATATTCAAGAGGCGCTTCAGACGTTAGCTGCTGACCGGACGACGATTATAATCGCACATCGATTAGCGACGATTACGCATGTTGATACGATTATTTACATTGAAGACGGTGAGATTAAAGAGACTGGTTCTCATGCAGAGTTAATGCGAAAAAGAGGATTTTATTACAATTTATATCAACTTCAACATATAACAGAAACAGCTCCTTTAGCATAAAAGGAGCTGTTTTTTATTCGTCTTCTTTTTTATCATCGATTTGGAGTTCTTTTTCTGGTTTATGGTATGTGTAGAAGCTATCTACAAGTAAATCTAAATGCTCTACTTCTTCACTATAGTTAATGATAGAAGAAATAAGAGGGAAGAGATGTAACCATGTTTTATATGCTTCTTCATCGTCCTTATTTTGATATTCCATAAAGATATCAATTAATTCTTGTTTACCTGTTTCAACTTCATCAAGCATTTCAACTGATTGTTGTTTTTTTGCTTTACCAATAAATTTTAATAAAACTTGTTCATGATAATGCGTTAATGAGTCAAGTTCGTTTTGGATAGATTCCTGAAACTCTTCCGGCATATAGCGCAGTTCATTTTCAGTACGGTGTAATGATTTTAACGTACTTAAAGCACGGCTTGTTGTCGCTAACATTTGTCTGAATAAAACGAGCTTACGAATTTTTGCGAACTTTACTTTTTTCGTGTAGCTTCTTTCTTCTTTATACAGCAAATAGTAATGGTTTAGTTTGATCATTTTTTCTTTCATACGATCAATATCAGTTTTTAGCGTTGTAAAATCAGAAGCTTGCCTGCTATTCATTCGAATCCATTTTACAATTTCTTCTGTATTATCAACGATACGATGATAAAGTTTTGTTTCATATTTGGGCGGCATAAATACTAAATTTACAAGTGAAGCCGCAACAATACCAATCATAATCGTTGCAAAGCGAAGTAAGGCAAAACTAAAGAAATCTTCGCCTTGATACTCCATAATGGCGATAACTGTTACTAAAGCAATTGATATTGTGTTTTCTAATCGTAATTGCAGTGTAAGAGCAATTACTAATATACATGTTAATCCAATAATAAAAGGATTATGTCCAAAAGCAGTAGCAAATGCGATAGCAAATATCGCACCAATTACATTTGCTTGAATTTGTTCAAGTGCTGTTAAATAAGAACGGTATACAGACGGTTGAACAGCAAAGATAGCTGAAATTCCCGCAAATACCGGACTCGGTAATTGAAGTAAAATACAAGCAAATAAAGCTAACGTGATGGCAATACCCGTTTTTAAAATGCGAGCACCAAGTTTCATACCCTAAATAAGATCCTTTCTCTTGTCATAATGAATGTACAACATGATACTATACATTCATTACAATATGTTAGCAAGTGATATTTTAGTGACGTTAAAAGAAATTAGTATTTATTTTATCGCGCTAATTGTGAACAGTAAGATTCCCGCCTCTAAATTCAGTAGCTGGATGCCGGTAAACGTTCAATTGCTGTAGGCTAATTAAAGTTTCACTTTATAATTTTTCCTAATTTCTTTTAAACATCAGTTTTTAGTAAAAAGACCTGCTGAATTTCAGCAGGTCTCAAATTGTTACTATAGATTACTATGAGAAGTGTACTTCGTCAATTTTTTCTTAATAATGAAAATTACTCATGTTACTCTGTTGAGATAGATGGATCTGCCTGTTCTTTTTTCGGGATAATTTCAAAAAACTGGTTTTGTATATCATCTAATAACGGGGTTAACAAAGCAACTTCCTCATATTGCTCATGCTCGTTTAGTACACGAATATAGTCTAGCAATAATTCAGTTACATCTTTCGAACCATTTTTACTAATTGGTTGTAATGTAACATTTGCCCCTTTTGCGATTCTTCTTTTTAAGGCCTGTTCTGTTAAGCCTAAGTTTGAATCATGACGCAAATAAACAACACCGCCAGTCATGCCGGCGCAAATCCATGGACCAGGGTCACCTAAAACAAGCGCTCGCCCATTTGTCATATATTCAAAAGCAAACCCTTTAATATTGGAGTATGCCCCTATATTTCCGTGCTCTTTTTCACGGAGTGGTTTTGTTATTCTACCTCCAATTATCATGTCTGCCCCAGAAAGGCGAATGCCAGCGCGAGCATCAGCGTTACCTTGCACGTATAGTGCCCCTTTTTGTGCACCATATCCAAATCCTTTTCCGACAGAACCGTTATAATATACTCCGTCTTTTCCTTTTGATTTCGTGATATAAATACCACCACCAAAGGAAGTTTTACCAATGCCATCTTGTGCGCCGCCATTTACGTGTATAAATAAATTTTCACTATTGTAAGCACCTAACCCATTTCCGGGAATAGAACCATTCGTATACTTTAATGTAAGTGGTTCAAGTTGAGTAGCTTCATATAGTTTACTGCGAACGCGATAACATGATTCTAGACCACCCATAACGCGTTGCTCTACACCAACGCCTACTAATTCTTTTGAGTCAGCGGAATGAACGGTTTTAAATTGTTTTTCCGGTACGTCTTCTGTTGTTGTAACAGATGGATGTTCTATTATTTGTAGTAAATTACATAAGTTTAATAAATTTTCGCCTCGAACTTGCTCTAATAAATCAGAACGCCCGACAATTGCTTGTAAATTTGTATATCCAAGCTGTCCTGTTAATCGTTTTAGTTCTACACCGAAAGAGGTGAATAAATTTAACAGGCCGGCAACTGCGCTTTCTAATTCGCGCGGGACGAAGCGGCGTAATCCATGTTCTTTTGCTTGTGCTTCAGACTCAATTTGTGTCGCAATTCCAACATGGCAAGTATCTAGATGGCACCCACGGCAAGTAGTACAACCAATTGCAATCATTGATAGTGTGCCAAATCCAATACGGTTTGCTCCGAGGAGCATGATTTTCAAGGCATCATTTACACTTCGAATACCACCATCTGCCCAAATCTCTACTTTATGTCTCATACTTGCTTCTAATAAAGCGTTGTGAGCGGCTTTAACACCAATTTCTACAGGAAGACCTACATGCTGCAATGCGTGAATACGTGCAGCACCTGTTCCGCCATCGAATCCGCTAATGTTAATAAAATCAGCACCAGCTTTGGCGATACCGACAGCAATTGTTCCGATATTAGGAACGACAGGGACTTTCACGGCTACTTTGGCAAGTTGATTAGCTGTTTTAATTTCTGTAATCATTTGAGCTAAATCTTCAATTGAATAAATATCATGGTTATTAGAAGGTGAAATTAAATCTGAGCCGATTGTCGCATTACGTGCTTCAGCTATTTTGGCTGTCACTTTTGAACCAGGTAAATGTCCACCTTCCCCAGGCTTTGCGCCTTGACCGATCTTGATTTCAATTAAGTTTGATGAGTTTAGTAGTTCGGCATTTACTCCAAATCGTCCAGATGCCACTTGTTGTCCACGTGTATGTGGGTATTTCCCAATCATATCTTTAATTTCGCCGCCTTCACCGTTCAAGCTAATCATATTTAGCTGATCGGCCGCTTCTGCATATGCGCGAAAGGCGATTTCGTTTTGAGAACCAAATGACATAGAACTAATAATAAATGGTAAATTATGATTTTGAATGCCGATAGATACTTCTTCAGTTGGAACGACATGTTTTGTTTGTTTCGTTTGAACAAGGTGTCTGATTGCGATTGGATTATTCTCTTCTAGTTCACTTAACTTGTCACGGTAATCATCATAAGAATTTCCTTTTGCAACATCGCCAATTGCTTTCCAAATTCGCGGGAATATATGAAATGATTTTCGCATTCTAATTTTAGGATTGTTATAATCCTCTGCTCGTATTTTTGCATCTTCAGCAAGTGATTCAAGTGAAAAAGCTAAATCATTTGAACCGAAGAAATTTGTAATTTGTAATATATTTGCGATTTCCTCATGTAACCCAATAGATGAATAGAGACGTCCGTAACCACGTAACTCATGAATTCCAATTGTTGAAATGACTTTTTCTAATCCTTTATTAAGTGCATTATACAGATTCGTAATTGGTGTTTTTGTTCCATCATTTACAGTCGCGAATAATAAATATGGATTAATACTATCTGCTCCTAATCCATATAGCGTGACAATGTCATGTAAGGAGCGAAGGGCACCAGAACGTATAACGAGAGAACAATTGCGGCGTAATTTATTTTCACTTAATGCTTGATGTACTTTAGCGGTAACTAAATGTGGATCAATCCACAAGCGTTCATTTAGATGGGCTTTTGCGTCATCTAATACTAGTAGAGAAGCACCATTGTTAACAGCAGCTATCGCTTCAGAACTAATGCGGCTTAATGCACATTGCAGGGTTTCTGACAAACTGAATGTAGCAGAGATTGTGGCGATAGAGTTATGAGTCATAAATAGCTCTATGAGTTGTTCGTACGTAATTGTGTGTAATTCCTCTGCAATAGGTTGTGCCACACTGCCTTCTAAAATAATCGGTGAAAGCATTTCAACTACAAATGGCCGTTTTGCACCGATTAATAAACTTGGACGCTCTCCAAGTACAGTACGTGTAGAGAAGTGTTCAATTTCACGGTCGCGGTCAATTGCAGGGTTTGTAACAACAGCTACACTTTCTTTAATAAAGTCAGCGATATTTCGTCTATCAGTATCAAGTGCGGCAAGTGGTGAGTCATGCCCAAGTGAGCGTATTGGCTCAACGCCTTTTGTTGCCATCTGTTCAAGGAGCTGAATATGTTCTCGGTCCCATCCGAAAGCGACGTATTGTTTCGTTTCAACTTGAACAGAATCACATAGCCCTTGGATTTTTTTCGTTTCAGGGATAGATAAATTTAAATGGTAATTGGTAGTATCAATTCGCTTTTTAAAACGGTTATATACTTGGATTTGATATTTGTCATATTCATAAAGAACAAGTTCATCTTGTTCATTCCATTTTAATCCGACTTTTTCTCCAGGAGCGAGTGGTTTTGGTTCTGCTACATATTTAGTTGGTGATACAACTCCAGGTTCAGAAGAGAAAATAAAAGAGCTCTCTGTCTCTACTTTCCATACGGGGCGTAATCCAAGGGAATCAACACTGAAAACAGCTTCATCTTTAAAACGGGAAATGATTCCAGCTGGTCCTTGTGCAAAATGTCCCCATGCTTCACGTATATACGTATATAAATCTTGTAAAGGTGTTTCATAAAGTTTAATTTCATTAATAATTGGTGGGAATAGAATTTCCATTGCTTCAAATAAGCTGTAGTCGTATTGAACAAGTAGGGTTTCTAAGGTGCGGTTTAAATCTTGAGAGTCACTGCCTCCAGCAGTAAGTGGTACATCAATCATTTCAGCCTGATCGCGTAATTTTGCAATTGTGTTAATTTCACCATTATGTCCGAGAATGCTAAATGGTTGTACACGAAAAAAATTAGATAATGTATTAGTAGAGTAGCGGTTATGTCCTAATGTCATAGTTGAAGCGATAAGTGGATGTTGTAAATCATTATAGTAGGCAACAAGTGTATCACCAGCACCTAGAACTTTATATACAACATGATCACGACTTAATGAAGCAACATGAATTGCTTCGTTTTCCTCTATTTTTATTGTGACAGCAAATAATGTTTGCTCAATATTTGTAATTTCGTTTTCTGCGATAAGGGCAACTTGCCAAAATAAAGGTTCTTCTTGTTTACCAAGTGGACCGAGTGCATCCGAGTTTGTTACATCATCACTTTCGAAAATGATTGTAAAGTTTTTGTTGTTTAATTGCGTACGAATATAATCTTTTAAGATAGTAATGTTTTCTTTTTTATTTAGAAAAAAATGTCCAACGATAAAGTGGGGATGATCCACAATCGTTGGATTATATCCGCTACTTTTTAGTTTTTCATTCCAAAGCGCTTTTGGTATATCAATGTGAATGCCGATCCCATCGCCCTCGCCATTAATGAAACCAGCTCTATGATTCATTTTGACGAGTGATTGTATACAAAGGTCAATGTTTTCTTTTGTAGCAATTTTTCGTTTCTCCATAACGGAAACGATTCCACACGCATCGTGTTCTGCATTTCTATAATCTCGAAATAAAGACGGTGTCCATGTATTTTTTGTATTGAGCATCCGTCAATCCCCCCTCTTGTAAAAGTTAGAATAATCTTACTATTTAAGGTGCAAATCACCTTGTACACAGAGATAGTAATGCTGTAAAAGAATATAAAACAGATAATTATGAATAATTATACTATTAATACGGAATTTATGAAATAGAAAAAAGGAAAAAAGAAAGGTGAGCTTTCTTTTTTCCTTTTAATGACGGGATTATTTATTGTCTGCTAGGGCAGCAAATGCTCTGCCGACAGCTTCGATTGTATATTCAATATCTTCTTTTGTATGTTCTGTCGTTAAGAACCATGCCTCGTATTTAGAAGGTGCTAAGTTAACTCCTTCTTGAAGCATAAGCTTGAAGAATTTACCGAACATTTCACCGTCTGTATCTTGTGCGGCATCGTAATCTTCAATTGTATTTGTTGTGAAGTATACAGTTAAAGCTCCTTTTAGACGGTTTAATGTAATGTCGATATTATGTTTCGTTGCTTGCTCTAAAATTCCTTTTTCAAGCATTGCACCAAGTTCATCTAATTTCTCGTAAAGTCCTTCTTGTTGAAGCACTTCTAGACAAGCGATACCTGACGCCATAGAAGCAGGATTTCCTGCCATTGTACCAGCTTGGTATGCAGGTCCTAGCGGAGCAACTTGTTCCATAATTTCTTTCTTACCACCGTAAGCACCGATCGGTAAACCGCCGCCAATAACTTTACCAAGCGCTGTTAAGTCAGGTGTCACACCAAGTAAGTCTTGAGCACCACCGTACATAAAGCGGAAAGCAGTAATAACTTCATCGTAAATTACTAGTGCGCCAGCTTCGTGAACAAGTTCATTCACTTTTTCAAGGAATCCTGGTTTAGGCTCTACAATACCGAAGTTTCCAACGATTGGTTCTACAAGGATAGCTGCTACTTCATGACCCCATTTATCTAACGCTTCTTTTAAAGTTTCTACATTATTAAATGGAACGGTAATAACTTCTTGTGCGATACTTTGTGGTACGCCAGCTGAGTCAGGAGTTCCTAAAGTAGAAGGACCAGATCCAGCTGCCACAAGTACTAAATCAGAATGACCGTGGTAACAACCAGCAAATTTCATGATTTTTGTGCGACCTGTATAAGCACGAGCAACACGAATCGTTGTCATCACTGCTTCTGTACCAGAGTTTACAAAACGGACTTTATCTAATGCAGGCATTGCTTCTTTTAACATTTTTGCGAATTTTACCTCTAGCGCTGTTGGTGTTCCATAAAGTACCCCATTTTCAGCAGCTGTTGTAATTGCTTTTGTTATATGCGGATGAGCATGTCCAGTAATAATAGGACCGTATGCTGCTAAATAATCGATATATTTATTTCCGTCTACATCCCAGAAATAAGCGCCTTTCCCGCGTTCCATAGCAACAGGAGCGCCGCCGCCAACTGCTTTAAAAGAACGAGAAGGACTGTTAACACCGCCAACGATATGCTCTAAAGCTTCTTTATGTAATGCTTCTGACTTTGTGAATTTCACTACAATTCATCTCCTTACAAAAATCTATGTATTATTCTAACATGTTTTTCGAAAAGACGTATTGTTTGTGATAGCGAAGGCAGTTGGGTAAACTATTCGTTGTGACATTTAGGAGGGGGGTCCGATTATGAAATCGGTAATTGAGGTACAAGGGTTACGTAAAGAGTTTACAGCCTATTCAAGTCGTCCGGGCTTAAAGGGTGCATTTCGCGATTTATTAAATCGTAATTATAAAATAGTACCAGCAGTAAATGATGTATCTTTTACTGTAAAGCAAGGTGAAATGGTTGGTTATATCGGTGAGAACGGTGCTGGTAAATCAACAACAATTAAAATGCTTACGGGGATTTTGACTCCGACATCAGGGCAAATCATAGTAAATGGAATGAATCCACATAAACAAAGAGAAGAATTTGTAAGAACAATTGGTGTTGTCTTTGGACAGCGCTCGCAACTTTGGTGGGATATTGCAGTCCAAGAATCGTTTCGTTTATTAAAGAAGGTGTATGGTGTATCAGACGCTCAGTATAAGGAGCATATGGAGCACGTAATTGAAACGTTAGATATAGGACCTTTATTAGATAAACCAGTTCGAAAATTATCTCTTGGTCAAAGGATGCGTTGTGAATTAGCAGCAGCCTTAATTCATAATCCACCGTTATTATTTTTAGATGAGCCAACAATTGGGTTAGATGTACTTGTGAAATTGAAAATACGTGAATTTTTAAAAGAAATGAATGAACGTTATAAAACAACAATTTTATTAACAACACACGATATTACTGATATTGAAGCTTTATGTGAGCGTGTTATCATGCTGGATGAAGGAAATATTATGTATGACGGTTCTTTAAATAATCTTCGTACGCAGTGGGGAGCAGAGAAGGAAATACACTTTCAGTTTGTTGCACCAGTTTCCTATCAGGCTTTATCAATGGTTATGCCAGATAATCATGTCGTTTGGTCGAAAGCGAAAGAGGAAAACGCGTGGGTTGCAAAAATTCCGAATGAAGAAGTTATTATTTCAATGCTTATTTCTAAAGTAGTACAAGCGTTTCAAATTAAAGATTTAAAAATTAACGAAGTGTCTACAGAGGAAATTATTCGTAACATTTATGAAGAAGGTATTACGCATGGGTAAGTATATTGAAATGATTCGAATTCGCTTTTTAATGATGCTTGCGTATCGTACAAATTACTATAGCGGGATTTTAATTTATACAATTAATATCGGTGCTTACTATTTCTTATGGCAAGCAATTTATAGCGGAAAAGAGAATATTGAAAGTTTATCTATTTCGCAAATGACCACGTATATCGCAATCGCTTGGATGGCACGTGCCTTCTATTTTAATAATATAGATAGGGAAATTGCGATGGAGATTCAAGAAGGACGTGTGGCTGTAGAATTAATTCGTCCGTATAACTATTTGGGAATGAAAGTTATGCAAGGTCTTGGCGAGGGAATATTCCGTTTTGCCTTCTTTTCTATTCCAGGCATGGTTATCGTTACGTTATTATTTTCGTTGCAAATTACAACGAATTTTCAAACTTGGTTATATTTCTTCTTATCTTTAATATTTAGTTTTATTATTAATACACAAATTAATTTAATGACGGGAATGCTTACGTTTTTCCTATTTAATAATAGTGGAATTATGTATGCAAAACGCGTTGTTATTGATTTATTTTCAGGTCTATTATTACCAATTAGTTTTTATCCGTTATGGGCCCAAAAAGCAATGATGTTTTTACCGTTTCAGGCGATTAGTTATATTCCAAGTATGATTTTTTCTGAAGGTATACAGGGGAGTAAGTTGTATGAGGCTTTAGTATTTCAAGTGATTTGGGCAATTGTACTTATTATTCCAATTGTACTCATGTGGAGAACGGCGAGAAAACGTCTAATTGTACAAGGGGGATGATGAGATGCTATATATAAACTTATTTTTACAATATGCAAGTCAATATATAAAAACGAAATTGGAGTATCGAGGCGATTTTATCGTTGGTTTACTTTCTGATTTATCGCTTCAAGCAGTTAATTTAATATTTATTCTCGTTGTATTTGGGCATACACAAGCATTGAAGGGATGGAGTCGAGAAGAGGTAATCTTTATTTATGGGTTCTTTTTAGTACCATTTGCCATCTTTTCAGCTTTCTTTAATATATGGGATTTTAATGATCGATACATTATTAAAGGGGAGATGGATCGTGTATTAACGCGACCGATTCATAGCTTATTTCAAATTATATTAGAAAGAATGGAACTTGAATCTTTAATTGGAGCCGTTACAGGGATTGTTGTAATGGGATATGCAGCTGTGGAGTTACAATTATCTTTTTACTGGTATGATTTCTTCTTATTTATATTGATGGTAGGAGGAGGAGCGCTTGTATATGGAGGGATATTTGTTACGCTTGCGAGCCTTGGTTTTTGGTCGGATGCGAAAAGTTCAATTATGCCCCTTATGTATAACATAGGTAATTACGGGCGCTATCCTGTTAATATTTATAATCGTGTAATTCGTTTCATTTTAACGTTTGTTTTACCGTTTGCGTTTGTTGGAGTATATCCAGCAGCATACTTTTTAAGAAAAACAGAATGGAATAGTTATGCATTCGCGACGCCAATTGTTGGTGTTATCTGTTTTACGATTGCAATCAACCTCTGGAACCAAGGAGTAAAAAGGTACCGTGGCGCGGGTAATTAATTATAGAAGCTTGTTCGTTTCTAAGGGATAAATCAGTCCTCCACCTCATACATATAAAATGAGGTGGAGGACATGTTATGGGGATTTATTCTATTAATTGCAGCAATCGCTATTTTGAAAAGTATCCAATTATTATGGAGTTCATATTCAGATTCAACGCGTTTTTTTTCGCTGTATAATTTGGCCACATTATTTTTGATCTATACAACAGTACTGATCGCGTTTGGATTAAGTTACGTTGTATTAGAGGAAATGGGTTTCTCAGTTTTGAAAGAGGACGGAGAAAGTTTGAATGCTCATTCTTTTCAACTCGTTGAAGTTTGTTTATATTTTAGCGCAGTTACTTTATTGTCTGTTGGATATGGTGACATATCTCCGATTGGAATTGGGCGATGGATTGCAATCGCAGAAGCGCTAATTGGATATACACTCCCTTTCGCTTTTGTGATGAGGTCTGTAATAGGCAATGAAAAATAAGGAAGCATTTGTTATAGTAAAGGAAAAGAGTAGGAGTGATAACTATGATTACAGTAGGAGAAATGGCACCAGAATTCACATTAGAGGGAAGTAACGGAGAAGAAGTTAGCCTAGCTGATTTCCGCGGTAAAAATGTAGTTCTCTATTTTTACCCGAAAGATATGACGCCAGGATGTACAACTGAAGCATGTGATTTTCGTGATGCGTATGGAGTATTTCAAGAGAAGGATACGGTTATTCTTGGAGTAAGTCCTGATTCAGCGAATAGACATTTGAAATTCATTGAGAAACATGAATTGCCATTTACACTTTTAGTAGATGAAGATCATAAAGTAGCAGAGTTGTATGATGTTTGGAAGTTGAAAAAGAACTTTGGGAAAGAGTATATGGGAATCGAGCGTTCTACATTCCTTATTAATAAAGACGGTGAACTTGTAAAAGAGTGGCGTAAAGTGAAAGTGAAAGGACATATTGAGGATGTTCTTTCTTATATAAGATAAATCTATAGTGGAGATAAAATATGCAGAAACAAGGCAAGTGTCTATACATATTTTACTGCCTTACATAAAGTGGAAGTGTAGGGCATACCTCCTCAGATGATAGTATTCCAAGTGCGATTATGTCGCACTTTTTTCTATGTAATATTATGAGGGAAAAGGGAAAGATACATAAAAACAAGCCCTGAATATAAAAATAAACCACATACTTATAGTAGAAATATTGACGATTTATAAGAAAAGGAGTACACTCTTTATAAGAATTATAAAATAATAATCCGTATAGAATCGGGGTGCATGACGGTGGTCAAAGAAGAATTAAAAGAAGCGCTAGAAATGCTGAAAAATACGGGTGTACGCATTACTCCACAGCGTCATGCTATTTTAGAGTACCTTGTGGAATCAATGACGCACCCAACAGCGGATGATATTTATAAAGCATTAGAAGGTAAGTTTCCAAATATGAGTGTTGCAACTGTCTATAATAACTTACGTGTGTTTAAAGAGGTTGGACTTGTAAAGGAATTAACTTATGGAGACGCTTCAAGTAGATTTGATTATGTTACAAGTCAACATTATCATGTAATTTGCGAAAAATGTGGTAAGATTGTTGATTTTCCTTATGGAGGCTTGGAAAAGCTGGAAGAGGAAGCTGCGAAAACGACAGGCTTCGTTATCAATAGTCATCGCTTAGAAATTTATGGCGTTTGTCCAGAGTGTCATAAGGCGTAATATATAATAAAGAAAGAGGCTGACGGCTATACGTCAGCCTCTTTCTTTATTATATAAGGATTAGCGTGAGGTTAATCAGGATTTACAGTGCTAAGTTAGTAAGAAGGGATAGATAAAAGTTTGTCGAATTTACTTTGTATTGGTGGAAATGAATTCTTGGAGGGGACATTTTGAAGAAATATGAGATTAAAAGTGACATTCCAACATTGGAAGAATATAAATATTTATGTGATTCTGTGGGATGGACTAATTATATGAACTTTGAGGTGGCGGAAATATCACTTCAAAATTCGATTTACTGTATAACAGTCAAGGATAATAATCAAATCATCGGCATGGGGAGAATTGTTGGTGATGGGGCTATCTATTTCTATATTCAAGATATAGTGGTTCATCCAGAGTATCAAAAGAATGGTATTGGAAAGAAAATAATGAATACTTTAGTAGAATACTTAAATCAGAATGCTCCAGATAAAGCATTCATTGGTTTGTTTGCGTCGCAAGGTAAAACGTCATTCTACGAAAAATATGATTTTAAAGATTATTCGCCTAACATGACAGGGATGTTTACTGTTATCTCGAAAAAATAGGTGTAATAAATTTAATAAAACAATTAAAAAGTTGATTTCTTAATAAATCAACTTTTTAATGAGTTGAAACGTTTGTAGTGTTGCAAACTCGTATTTCCCTTGATACTTATGATTTATAACTCTTCTTATTATACTTTTCATCAAATTCTTTTCCTTCTAGATCTCGATCTAGTGTTAAAGGTTGATTGCAGTGCATACATGCATCGACACGGCCGAGCATTTTTGTTGGCTTATCACAGCTTGGACAAATAATTTGGATAGTCTTAGTAGATAACATACCAATCCAAAAGTAAACGACAGTGCTAGCGATAACAGCTAAAAAGCCAACCATCATAAACGTTGTCATAACAATAATGTTTTCGCGGAAAAAGACACCTAAGTATGCAATGAAGAGGCCGATAAATACTAAACTTAATGCAAAGGTCCGGATTTTATTGATTTTGTTTGAATACTTAATGCTCATTCTCACCACACTCCTATAATAATAATATAACATAAAATTTAGAATTTTCACTCTCGTGTAAATTGATAAAGGGATAAGATATGAAATGGATAGGAGGGGAGCCATGAAGAATGAATGGGTGCTATAATGATTTTTACAGCGATTTTTAAGTTTTTAACGGGATGTGAAATTTTTTTGTAAAAAGTATTGACCCTGTATATACTGCATGATATATTAATAACCGTCGCTGATGCGGAAACGCAGAAAACGACAAAAAAGAAATTAAAAAACTTAGTTGACATTGAAAAATGAAGATGTTAACATAAGGAAGTCGCAAATGAGCGACCAAGTAGTTCTTTGAAAACTGAACGAAACAAACAACGTGAAACGTCAATTTTTATTTTTAGATGCTAGACAAACTAACTTTATTGGAGAGTTTGATCCTGGCTCAGGATGAACGCTGGCGGCGTGCCTAATACATGCAAGTCGAGCGAATGGATTGAGAGCTTGCTCTCAAGAAGTTAGCGGCGGACGGGTGAGTAACACGTGGGTAACCTGCCCATAAGACTGGGATAACTCCGGGAAACCGGGGCTAATACCGGATAACATTTTGAACTGCATGGTTCGAAATTGAAAGGCGGCTTCGGCTGTCACTTATGGATGGACCCGCGTCGCATTAGCTAGTTGGTGAGGTAACGGCTCACCAAGGCAACGATGCGTAGCCGACCTGAGAGGGTGATCGGCCACACTGGGACTGAGACACGGCCCAGACTCCTACGGGAGGCAGCAGTAGGGAATCTTCCGCAATGGACGAAAGTCTGACGGAGCAACGCCGCGTGAGTGATGAAGGCTTTCGGGTCGTAAAACTCTGTTGTTAGGGAAGAACAAGTGCTAGTTGAATAAGCTGGCACCTTGACGGTACCTAACCAGAAAGCCACGGCTAACTACGTGCCAGCAGCCGCGGTAATACGTAGGTGGCAAGCGTTATCCGGAATTATTGGGCGTAAAGCGCGCGCAGGTGGTTTCTTAAGTCTGATGTGAAAGCCCACGGCTCAACCGTGGAGGGTCATTGGAAACTGGGAGACTTGAGTGCAGAAGAGGAAAGTGGAATTCCATGTGTAGCGGTGAAATGCGTAGAGATATGGAGGAACACCAGTGGCGAAGGCGACTTTCTGGTCTGTAACTGACACTGAGGCGCGAAAGCGTGGGGAGCAAACAGGATTAGATACCCTGGTAGTCCACGCCGTAAACGATGAGTGCTAAGTGTTAGAGGGTTTCCGCCCTTTAGTGCTGAAGTTAACGCATTAAGCACTCCGCCTGGGGAGTACGGCCGCAAGGCTGAAACTCAAAGGAATTGACGGGGGCCCGCACAAGCGGTGGAGCATGTGGTTTAATTCGAAGCAACGCGAAGAACCTTACCAGGTCTTGACATCCTCTGAAAACCCTAGAGATAGGGCTTCTCCTTCGGGAGCAGAGTGACAGGTGGTGCATGGTTGTCGTCAGCTCGTGTCGTGAGATGTTGGGTTAAGTCCCGCAACGAGCGCAACCCTTGATCTTAGTTGCCATCATTAAGTTGGGCACTCTAAGGTGACTGCCGGTGACAAACCGGAGGAAGGTGGGGATGACGTCAAATCATCATGCCCCTTATGACCTGGGCTACACACGTGCTACAATGGACGGTACAAAGAGCTGCAAGACCGCGAGGTGGAGCTAATCTCATAAAACCGTTCTCAGTTCGGATTGTAGGCTGCAACTCGCCTACATGAAGCTGGAATCGCTAGTAATCGCGGATCAGCATGCCGCGGTGAATACGTTCCCGGGCCTTGTACACACCGCCCGTCACACCACGAGAGTTTGTAACACCCGAAGTCGGTGGGGTAACCTTTATGGAGCCAGCCGCCTAAGGTGGGACAGATGATTGGGGTGAAGTCGTAACAAGGTAGCCGTATCGGAAGGTGCGGCTGGATCACCTCCTTTCTATGGAGAATTGATGAACGCTGTTCATCAATATAAGTTTCCGTGTTTCGTTTTGTTCAGTTTTGAGAGAACTATCTCTCATATATAAATGTATGTTCTTTGAAAACTAGATAACAGTGTAGCTCATATTTTTTTAATTTTAGTTTGGTTAAGTTAGAAAGGGCGCACGGTGGATGCCTTGACACTAGGAGTCGATGAAGGACGGGACTAACGCCGATATGCTTCGGGGAGCTGTAAGTAAGCTTTGATCCGAAGATTTCCGAATGGGGAAACCCACTATACGTAATGGTATGGTATCCTTACCTGAATACATAGGGTATGGAAGACAGACCCAGGGAACTGAAACATCTAAGTACCTGGAGGAAGAGAAAGCAAATGCGATTTCCTGAGTAGCGGCGAGCGAAACGGAACATAGCCCAAACCAAGAGGCTTGCCTCTTGGGGTTGTAGGACATTCTATACGGAGTTACAAAGGAACGAGGTAGACGAAGCGACCTGGAAAGGTCCGTCGTAGAGGGTAACAACCCCGTAGTCGAAACTTCGTTCTCTCTTGAATGTATCCTGAGTACGGCGGAACACGTGAAATTCCGTCGGAATCTGGGAGGACCATCTCCCAAGGCTAAATACTCCCTAGTGATCGATAGTGAACCAGTACCGTGAGGGAAAGGTGAAAAGCACCCCGGAAGGGGAGTGAAAGAGATCCTGAAACCGTGTGCCTACAAATAGTCAGAGCCCGTTAATGGGTGATGGCGTGCCTTTTGTAGAATGAACCGGCGAGTTACGATCCCGTGCGAGGTTAAGCTGAAGAGGCGGAGCCGCAGCGAAAGCGAGTCTGAATAGGGCGTTTAGTACGTGGTCGTAGACCCGAAACCAGGTGATCTACCCATGTCCAGGGTGAAGTTCAGGTAACACTGAATGGAGGCCCGAACCCACGCACGTTGAAAAGTGCGGGGATGAGGTGTGGGTAGCGGAGAAATTCCAATCGAACCTGGAGATAGCTGGTTCTCCCCGAAATAGCTTTAGGGCTAGCCTTAAGTGTAAGAGTCTTGGAAGTAGAGCACTGATTGAACTAGGGGTCCTCATCGGATTACCGAATTCAGTCAAACTCCGAATGCCAATGACTTATCCTTAGGAGTCAGACTGCGAGTGATAAGATCCGTAGTCAAGAGGGAAACAGCCCAGATCGCCAGCTAAGGTCCCAAAGTGTGTATTAAGTGGAAAAGGATGTGGAGTTGCTTAGACAACTAGGATGTTGGCTTAGAAGCAGCCACCATTTAAAGAGTGCGTAATAGCTCACTAGTCGAGTGACTCTGCGCCGAAAATGTACCGGGGCTAAATACACCACCGAAGCTGCGAATTGATACCAATGGTATCAGTGGTAGGGGAGCGTTCTAAGTGCAGTGAAGTCAGACCGGAAGGACTGGTGGAGCGCTTAGAAGTGAGAATGCCGGTATGAGTAGCGAAAGACGGGTGAGAATCCCGTCCACCGAATGCCTAAGGTTTCCTGAGGAAGGCTCGTCCGCTCAGGGTTAGTCAGGACCTAAGCCGAGGCCGACAGGCGTAGGCGATGGACAACAGGTTGATATTCCTGTACCACCTCTTTATCGTTTGAGCAATGGAGGGACGCAGAAGGATAGAAGAAGCGTGCGATTGGTTGTGCACGTCCAAGCAGTTAGGCTGATAAGTAGGCAAATCCGCTTATCGTGAAGGCTGAGCTGTGATGGGGAAGCTCCTTATGGAGCGAAGTCTTTGATTCCCCGCTGCCAAGAAAAGCTTCTAGCGAGATAAAAGGTGCCTGTACCGCAAACCGACACAGGTAGGCGAGGAGAGAATCCTAAGGTGTGCGAGAGAACTCTGGTTAAGGAACTCGGCAAAATGACCCCGTAACTTCGGGAGAAGGGGTGCTTTCTTAACGGAAAGCCGCAGTGAATAGGCCCAAGCGACTGTTTAGCAAAAACACAGCTCTCTGCGAAGCCGTAAGGCGAAGTATAGGGGGTGACACCTGCCCGGTGCTGGAAGGTTAAGGAGAGGGGTTAGCGTAAGCGAAGCTCTGAACTGAAGCCCCAGTAAACGGCGGCCGTAACTATAACGGTCCTAAGGTAGCGAAATTCCTTGTCGGGTAAGTTCCGACCCGCACGAAAGGTGTAACGATTTGGGCACTGTCTCAACCAGAGACTCGGTGAAATTATAGTACCTGTGAAGATGCAGGTTACCCGCGACAGGACGGAAAGACCCCGTGGAGCTTTACTGTAGCCTGATATTGAATTTTGGTACAGTTTGTACAGGATAGGCGGGAGCCATTGAAACCGGAGCGCTAGCTTCGGTGGAGGCGCTGGTGGGATACCGCCCTGACTGTATTGAAATTCTAACCTACGGGTCTTATCGACCCGGGAGACAGTGTCAGGTGGGCAGTTTGACTGGGGCGGTCGCCTCCTAAAGTGTAACGGAGGCGCCCAAAGGTTCCCTCAGAATGGTTGGAAATCATTCGTAGAGTGCAAAGGCATAAGGGAGCTTGACTGCGAGACCTACAAGTCGAGCAGGGACGAAAGTCGGGCTTAGTGATCCGGTGGTTCCGCATGGAAGGGCCATCGCTCAACGGATAAAAGCTACCCCGGGGATAACAGGCTTATCTCCCCCAAGAGTCCACATCGACGGGGAGGTTTGGCACCTCGATGTCGGCTCATCGCATCCTGGGGCTGTAGTCGGTCCCAAGGGTTGGGCTGTTCGCCCATTAAAGCGGTACGCGAGCTGGGTTCAGAACGTCGTGAGACAGTTCGGTCCCTATCCGTCGTGGGCGTAGGAAATTTGAGAGGAGCTGTCCTTAGTACGAGAGGACCGGGATGGACGCACCGCTGGTGTACCAGTTGTTCTGCCAAGGGCATAGCTGGGTAGCTATGTGCGGAAGGGATAAGTGCTGAAAGCATCTAAGCATGAAGCCCCCCTCAAGATGAGATTTCCCATAGCGTAAGCTAGTAAGATCCCTGAAAGATGATCAGGTTGATAGGTTCGAGGTGGAAGCATGGTGACATGTGGAGCTGACGAATACTAATAGATCGAGGACTTAACCATATAATATGAAGCAAATGTTATCTAGTTTTGAGAGAACATAAAAAACTTGTTGACTTTTAAAGTAAATAAGTTATAATAATGATTGTCTCAAAAGAATAATGTCTGGTAATGATGGCAGAGAGGTCACACCCGTTCCCATACCGAACACGGAAGTTAAGCTCTCTAGCGCCGATGGTAGTTGGGACCTTGTCCCTGTGAGAGTAGGACGTTGCCAGGCAATATTATTCCGCAGTAGCTCAGCGGTAGAGCTATCGGCTGTTAACCGATCGGTCGTAGGTTCGATTCCTACCTGCGGAGCCATTGGAGAGCTGTCCGAGTTGGCCGAAGGAGCACGATTGGAAATCGTGTATACGTCACAAGCGTATCAAGGGTTCGAATCCCTTGCTCTCCGCCATAGGATTTATAATATTTGGCCCGTTGGTCAAGTGGTTAAGACACCGCCCTTTCACGGCGGTAACACGGGTTCGAATCCCGTACGGGTCACCACTTTGGAGGATTAGCTCAGCTGGGAGAGCACCTGCCTTACAAGCAGGGGGTCGGCGGTTCGATCCCGTCATCCTCCACCATATAAATTTTATATGAATAGTATTATCGCGGGGTGGAGCAGCACGGTAGCTCGTCGGGCTCATAACCCGAAGGTCGCAGGTTCAAATCCTGTCCCCGCAACCAAATGGTCCCGTGGTGTAGTGGTTAACATGCCTGCCTGTCACGCAGGAGATCGCCGGTTCGACCCCGGTCGGGACCGCCATTTTAATAAGGCTCGGTAGCTCAGTCGGTAGAGCAGAGGACTGAAAATCCTCGTGTCGGCGGTTCGATTCCGTCCCGAGCCACCATTTATTTTAATAAAATACGCCGGCTTAGCTCAATTGGTAGAGCAACTGACTTGTAATCAGTAGGTTGGGGGTTCAAGTCCTCTAGCCGGCACCATGTAAGTTTCGGAGGGGTAGCGAAGTGGCTAAACGCGGCGGACTGTAAATCCGCTCCTTCGGGTTCGGCAGTTCGAATCTGCCCCCCTCCACCATTTACATAGGGGCATAGTTTAAAGGTAGAACTGAGGTCTCCAAAACCTCCAGTGTGGGTTCGATTCCTACTGCCCCTGCCAAATATATTTACACAACATGGCGGTTGTGGCGAAGTGGTTAACGCACCGGATTGTGGCTCCGGCATTCGTGGGTTCGATTCCCATCAGTCGCCCCATTTTTATTTTAAAAATTACAAATAATTTAATTGATACTTACATATAATTAAGTAAGAATTCGATGGGCTATAGCCAAGCGGTAAGGCAACGGACTTTGACTCCGTCATGCGCTGGTTCGAATCCAGCTAGCCCAGCCATTTTTGCGGAAGTAGTTCAGTGGTAGAATACAACCTTGCCAAGGTTGGGGTCGCGGGTTCGAATCCCGTCTTCCGCTCCAATAAAATTTAATATGGCGGCATAGCCAAGTGGTAAGGCAGAGGTCTGCAAAACCTTTATCACCGGTTCAAATCCGGTTGCCGCCTTTTCTTTTGTGCCGATGTGGCGGAATTGGCAGACGCGCACGACTCAAAATCGTGTTCCTTCGGGAGTGTCGGTTCGACCCCGACCATCGGTATCATGAACGTCGTAAAAAAACTCTATACAATTAGTATAGAGTTTTTTTGTGTTTTCTTTTCATTACATGACAAAATAAGCGCAAAAAGTGTACGGTGAGTAAACTGTGAAACATTAAAAGGATAAAAACAAACATTCAATTTTATCTTTTTAATTGCGGTATTCTAAAATATTCCCTTCGAGCACTCTAGAGAGAATTTCTCCACCCCGGTGACATGAAGTTAAATCCGACACCACCAGTAGATATTAGTACATTATCAACGGTTAAGTTTGTAATTTCTAAAAACTTCTTTTTAAACTCTTCTCTGTTGTACTTATACATTGTTGAGTGGCACGCCCACATTTGCATTGAAGTACTTAACCAATCCCCTAATTCCTTCAATTCAGGAAACGCCTCAAATTGGATTGGTTCATCTAATTTCATGAATCTTACTTGATAGATAGTTGGGTTTAACTTTTCTCCTATTCCTTTAAGAGTATGTGTGTTTTTTTCGTTTGAATGTGTCATAATTCTCCCCCATTTCCCCTTCGAATTTTTTCCTATTTTAATTATACAACAATAGAAAGTAATTGTAGGGGTATTATGGAAATTGTTATCAGCAATATAAAAAGACTCTAACAGAAATGTTAGAGTCTTTTTTGTTAAATTATATTATGTGATGCTAAAATTCGTAATAAACTTAGGAATTCATGTATAATATAACTTGTCGAAAGAACAAAATGATAGTGATTTATATTATGTCTGTAATATGAATCAAAAATGAACTTTTTATATTTCTTTTAAAAATGTGTTGAACACACATTATATTTCATATTAATATTTTTATGTAGATTTAAAACGAGAAAGAGAGTGGAAAGTATGGGCCGTAAATGGAACAATATTAAAGACAAAAAAGCATCAAAAGATGCAAATACAAGCCGTATATACGCGAAATTTGGACGTGAAATTTATGTGGCGGCAAAACAAGGCGAGCCAGATCCAGAATCAAACCAAGCGCTTAGAGTCGTATTAGAACGTGCGAAAACATACAATGTACCAAGAACAATTATTGATCGTGCAGTTGAAAAAGCAAAAGGCGGTTCAGAGGAAAATTATGACGAGCTTCGTTATGAAGGATTTGGACCAAATGGAGCTATGGTTATTGTAGATACACTTACAAATAACGTAAACCGTACTGCAGCAGATGTACGAGCTGCATTTAGCAAAAACAGTGGTAACATGGGTGTAAACGGTTCTGTAGCTTACATGTTTGATGCGACAGCTGTTATCGGCCTTGAAGGTAAAACATCAGATGAAGTTCTTGAAATTTTAATGGAGGCAGATGTAGATGCACGTGACATTCTAGAAGAAGAAGATGCTGTTATCGTGTATGCTGAACCAGATCAATTCCATTCAGTACAATCTGCACTTAAAGGTGCTGGCGTTGAAGAATTTACAGTTGCAGAATTAACAATGCTTGCACAAAGTGATGTTACACTTCCTGAAGATGCTCAAGTACAATTTGAGAAAATGGTTGATGCATTAGAAGATTTAGAAGATGTACAACAAGTTTACCACAACGTAGACTTAGGAGAGTAATACGATGAAAGCCCCTATTCGTTTAACGAATAGGGGCTTTTTTTATGAAGTTAATTAAGGTGATGAATTATTAAAGGTATTTTGTTGTAGATAGGGAATATGCTTATAGGGATATATGAAATAACCATTATTTCTAGGAGGCTTAGTATGGAACATAAGACACCAAAGCATATAGTTGCCGTAGCAGGTTATTTAACAAATGAAAAAAATGAAGTGTTATTAACAAAGGTACACTGGCGAGCTGATACGTGGGAAATGCCAGGAGGACAGGTAGAAGAAGGAGAAGCACTCGATCAAGCTGTCTGTAGGGAAATAAAAGAGGAAACAGGGTTAACGGTGAAGCCTATCGGAATTACCGGGGTTTATTATAATGCCTCTATGCACATTCTGGCTGTTGTTTTCAAAGTAGCATATGTGAGTGGCGAAATAACAATTCAACCTGAAGAAATACAAGAGGCTAAATTTGTTGCTTTAAATGAAGAGAACATAGATGAGTATATAACGCGTCCTCATATGAAATCTAGAACACTTGATGCAATGAGAGCAACACATTGTATTCCATATGAAACGTGGGAAGTGCAGCCATATAATTTAATAGGAAGATTGTAAAGAAAAGAGTGGCTGATTTGAGATACATTCAAATCACTACTCTTTTTTGTATATTGTTTAAGAAAAAGGTCAAAATAATAATAGTGTTAGTATTGATTTCAAGAACGTTTGTTCTGTATAATGTATATGTTATATACATTAAGATTACTAGATACTCAAAAGTACATATATTTGTAGATGATATAATTAAAGTATAAAGTGAAAATATAATAGCCTTAAGGCTTACTCTGTGATTGGTTATTCGTGCATTAACATAATCTATATTCAATATTTCAGATGAATAGTAGATAAAAAAGGACTGTGATACAATACTTTTTTACCCCGCTATTTGCCGGGAACGTGATTGGTGAGGGCTGAGTAAAGTTTCACTTTATACCTTACAATGATGTAAGGTACGTGTAAGAGAAATCGATGGGATATTTTTTTACAACAAGGTATTCTTAAAGTAAGAGTTATACGCTGTGTGGAAAAGAGGTGTTCAAGATGAAAGAACGAGTATTATCTAGGGTGAACTATCATCAAAAAGTTGCATTAAATCCAATGACTAAACTTTTTTATAAAGCCATTATATTATTATTATTGTTAAGTTGTACGTTATTATTCATTGGAAATGTAATGATCGAGCAAAGTGATATTAGTAAATTACATGTACCGGCTAAGTTAGAGGTGCCAGAATCATTAACACATGCATTTATTGCGACAGAAGATAAAAGATTTTATCATCATAACGGTTTAGATTATATAGCAATTATTAGGGCCTCTGTTGAGAATATAAAGGCTGGTGGTGTCGTGCAAGGAGGAAGCACGATTACACAACAGCTATCTAAAAATGCTTTTTTAACGAATGAACGTACATTTTCTCGTAAGTGGAAAGAGATTTTTTATACGAAAAAAATTGAACGCACATTTACGAAGGATGAAATTTTAAAATTATATGTAAGTAACATTTATTATGGTGAAGGAGCATGGGGAATTGAAAAAGCAGCAAACCTTTACTTCGGTAAAAAGGTGAACCAATTAACGTTGGCTGAAAGTGCGATGATGGCTGCTGTAGTAAAAGCACCTGCTTATTACTCACCTGCCCAAAATTATGATAAAGCAGTAGAGAGACGAAATGTCGTTTTGAGATTAATGGAGAAAGAAGGCTATATAAGCCATGATGAGTATGTTCAAGCAGTTAGTGAGAAATTAGTAATTCGTCATGATATAAAAATAGAGCAGTCGATGTTAAATAGTGCGCGTAAAAAAGCAGTAAGTTAAGAGAAGTTCCTACAGAGGAGCTTCTTTTTTTGAATAATTTGTGACAATTTGTGACACAATATCGTCACAAATATTGTATTTTTGTAATTTATGTGAGCGTGTTCATTGCGTGACGTATATAAGTGTTGATATTATGTGTATTGTGTACAATGCTGTATACAGAATATGAATTTAAAGAGGAATGTATATGAAATCAAATAAACTCATGGCTCTTGGGGTAGTTTTTTCTATCGCAGTATTGATTGTAATCGGAACAATTGCGTATAGCATCATAAATGACAAAAAAGATAAAGGAAATGAGATGTTTGCTTATTCTACGCAACAATCTTTAGGGAAAGATGATGCTCCGGTTAAGGTAGTTGAATTTGGAGATTTCAAATGTCCTGCTTGCCGTACTTGGGATGTAACCGTATTACCTCGATTAAAGGAAGAGTATATTGATAAAGGTAAAGTGCAGTTATATTTTATTAACTTCCCATTTATCGGAAAAGACTCGGATTTAGGTGCAGCAGCTGGTGAAGCAATTTACAAACAAGATAAAGATTCATTCTGGATCTTCTATGATGAGATTTATCAAAATCAAAAGAAAGATACGGAAGAATGGATTACAGAAGATTTGCTTCTTAGCATTGTGAAAGAGAAACTTCCAAAAGTTGATGTAGCGCAATTTAAGAAAGATTTACACAGTAAAGAAATTACAGAAAAAGTACGTAAAGACTCAGATCGTGCTCAAAAATTAAAAGTTCAAGGTGCTCCTTCAGTATATGTAAACGGAAATCTTGCAAACCCTGATTTCGATAGTATGAAGAAGGCAATTGATAAGGAATTGAAAAAGTGATGAGGTCTCTCATCACTTTTTCGACTTTTTTCGATAAAATTCTTGCCTCTATTTTTTTAACATGCTATACTACTTTACATAAGTTATTCTAATATCTTATATATAATTCATATTTGCGGGTGTAGTTTAGTGGTAAAACAAGAGCCTTCCAAGCTCTGGTCGAGAGTTCGATTCTCTTCACCCGCTCCAAATTTTATTAAATGTTTTTCTATAAATTGTGATCAACGCAGTGTTTCGTTTCCGAGATAAACGAGGCATTGCGTTTTTTAATGTTTGAAAAATATAATTACATGCGAAAATAGAAGTAAATAATAGTATTCCAAAATTGAATTACTAACCAATAGAGTCGTTACATAAGGGATGGATTCATCTGAGGAGGCGATTAAGAGTGGATTTTGAACAATTAAAGCAAGATGTAATTGCGTATAGTAAAACAATTGGTATAGATAAAATAGGCTTTGCAAGTGCTTCTCCTTTTGAGGAATTAAAGCAGCGCTTAATCCAGCAACAACAATTAAATTATCAATCTGGATTTGAAGAGCCTGATATAGAGAAGAGAACGAATCCGCAACTTTTATTACCGGGTGCTAAATCAATTATTGCGATTGCTTTAGCATATCCTTCAAAATTAAAAAATGCACCATTAAGTAAGCGTGGAGAACGCCGTGGAATTTTTTGCCGTGCTTCTTGGGGACAAGATTATCATCTTGTTTTACGAGATCGTTTGCAAAAATTAGAAGCATATTTAATTGAAAAGCTTCCAGATATAGAAGTGAAGTCCATGGTTGATACAGGTGAATTAAGTGATCGAGCTGTCTCAGAGCGTGCAGGCATTGGCTGGAGTGGGAAAAACTGTGCTATTATTACACCTGAATTTGGTTCTTACGTATACTTAGGGGAAATGATTACAAATGTTCCATTCCCGCCAGATAAGCCGATAGAAGATCAATGCGGGGGCTGTACGAAATGTATCGATATTTGTCCTACAGGTGCTTTAATACAGGGGGGACAGTTAGATTCGAAGAAGTGCATTGCGTTTTTAACACAGACGAAAGGATTCCTACCTGAAGAATATCGCGATAAAATAGGAAATCGTATATATGGATGTGATACGTGTCAGACTGTTTGTCCGAAAAATAAAGGAATGGATTTTCATAATCATCCTGAGATGGAGCCGGATCCTGAGCTAGTTAAACCATTATTAACGCCACTTTTAACAATTAGTAATCGTGATTTTAAAGAGAAATATGGGATTATGTCAGGGTCATGGAGAGGGAAAAAGCCACTGCAAAGAAATGCGATTTTAGCATTAGCACATTTTAAAGAAGCATCGGCAATTCCTGATTTAATTGGTGTTATGAAAGATGACCCAAGACCGGTATTGCGTGGAACGGCAGCATGGGCACTTGGGAAAATTGGCGGAGATGGAGTAGGCGAAGCGATTGAGAAAGCGATGGAACGTGAGAAAGATGAAGAAGTGCTTCATGAAATGGATCGCGGGCTTGAATTGTTAGCACAGAAAAAAGAGTAGATAATATTTCCCTTTTTCATATTGTAATATGGGAGGGAAACGAAATGGCTGTAAAAATGAATATTGAAAAGCAAGTACAACAGTTTTTAGCATATATCACAGAGAAACGAACAGACGTGGATGGTATTGCTGAGGATTTACTACAAATGGCACAGAGAAAGAAACAATTGTTTCAAAGGCGTAGTGCACATATAGTGAAAGCAACTGCGGATGTTTCTTTCATTAGGCAATTAAATAGTAATGACCATCAAGAAATTGATTATCAAATACATTTTAAATATTTAATTAAGCATAAAGAATTATTTTATATTGAAGAGGAACAATTAAAACGAAGAGTTTGTTTAAATAATAGTCGGATTATAGGCGATTATGATATTGAAGTGTCAGAAGAAATTAGAATGGTTGAGACATTAGAAAGGGAAATTACGAAAGAGAAGTACGGTTCTTATCAATATAATCGTTTAGAGGCAGTGAAATATGCAGAGCGTTGGTGGGATGACCGAAATCCTATGTATCGTAATTTCCCTGATAATTGCACGAATTTCATTTCTCAATGTCTTCATACTGGAGAAGTACCTATGAACGGATATCCTAATATTCGTAAAGGATGGTGGCAAAGGGAGAATCGGTGGAGTTGGAGCTGGGCTGTTGCACATTCTTTTTATTGGTATTTGTCAGGTGCTACAACAGGACTTCGAGCAGAGGCGGTAGAGAGGCCAGAAGAACTTATTCTTGGAGATGTTATTGCTTATGATTTCGAGGATGACGGAAGATGGAATCATACGACGATTGTAGTAGCAAAAGATGCAGAAGGTATGCCGCTTGTAAATGCACATTCAGCGAATAGCCGTCGACGTTATTGGAACTATGAAGACTCTAGTAAATATACACCACAAATGAAATATAAATTCTTTCATATTATTAATGGGTAGAGATTTTTCGCTCAAGTGGTATAATACGTAGTAGACAAAAAACAGAGGTGAATATCGCGTGGGAGTACATGTTGTTTTATATCAGCCAGAAATTCCAGCAAATACAGGGAATATTGCTCGTACTTGTGCAGCAACTGGAACAGAATTACATTTGATTAGACCGCTTGGATTTTCAACGGATGATAAAATGTTAAAGCGTGCCGGATTAGATTATTGGCAGCACGTGAAAATTACGTATTATGATTCAATTGAAGAATTTTATGAAAAAAATAAAGATGGTGAATTCTTCTATTTAACGAAGTATGGCGAGAAAGCTCATACAGCGTTTGACTATAGCAAGCGCGAGAAGGATTACTATTTTGTATTTGGAAGAGAAACAAACGGCTTACCAGCTAATGTAATCGAAGAAAACTTTGATCATTGTTTACGTATTCCAATGACAGATAAAGTACGTTCATTAAATTTATCTAATACAGCAGCAATTTTAATTTATGAAGCATTCCGTCAACAAAATTACCCTGGATTAGATTTAGAAATCGTTTATTAAAAGTCGCCATATGGCGACTTTTTTTTATAAAATAAAAATAATATGTAATCATACATTTAAAAGAGAGGACATAATCATATAGAATGGGATATATGATTAAAAATAGATAAGACGGGTTGAGATAAGTATGAAGGAAGAATATAGTAATCAAAATACCTTTTTAAGTATGATAGATATGGATTTAATTAGACAAGGGTTATTACATGCTATTCAAGATTTAGTATTTATATTGAAAGTTATTGATGATGAAACGTTTAAATATATGTATGTGAATAAAATAGGAATGGATTATGCTAGGTTAAGCGAAGAGTGCTATGGAAAAACTTTTGCAGAAGTATTACCAAAAGATATAGCGGGGATATTGCAAAGGCAATATGAAAAAGTAGTGAGAGAAACGAAAGCACACACCTTTTGTGATGTAGTCAAATTACCAAAAGGTGAGATACATTATGAATCTTCACTTAATCCTGTCTGCGATGAAGAAGGAATATGTCAATTTGTTATTTGTATTACAAGAGATATTACAGCTCAAATTGAGGAGAAGAAAGAGATAGAGGAAAAACAAATGTTATTTAAGTCGTTACTGGAATATAATAATGACTCAATTATATCTATAGATTCTATAGGGAGAGTTACATATGCAAATCCGGCAACGTATGAAATATTTGGATACCGGTATGAGGAATTAAATAATAAATTTATTTTTGAATTTATTAATAAAGAATATGAAAAAGATTTTCAAATTATATTTAAGGGATCGATGCAAGGAAAAGCAAAACAAATTGTTTCAAAGAAATATATTCATAAAGAAGGGTACGAGCTATATATTTCTTTGAGAACTATCCCGATTATTGTGAACGGTGAAATTGTTGGAGTTTATATTGTTACGAGAGATGTTACAAGGCAAGTATTAAACGAAATGCGAACAGAATATTTAGCTTACTATGACCAGTTAACGGGATTAATGAATAGAATTTCATGTGCAAATAAGTTAAATACTTTTTTAAATGAGAGTATAAATTTTGCGCTTGTATTTATAGATTTAGATGAGTTTCATCGTATTAATGATACATTTGGTCATAAAGAGGGAGATAAAGTATTACAAAAAGTTACAGAATGTTTAAGCAATCTAAAAATAGAAGGTATGCACTTATTTAGAGAACACGATGATCAATTTGTTATGTTAATAGAAAATATAACGAAAGAATGTGTAGAGGAAGTTGCAAAAAGCATACTGAAAAATATTAGTGAATATTTTGTAATCGAAGAAGATGATGTATATTTAAGTGCGTCAATTGGAATTGTAATGGCTCCAGCAGATGGAGAAGATGAAAAAATACTATTTCAGAGGGTCGATGCTGCTTTAGAAAAAGCAAAAGAAAAAGGAAAAGGACATTATCATTTTTATTGTAGTGGATTAGACTGTGAGCGTGAACAAAGGTTTATAATAGAAAACCAGTTACATCGTGCTATAGAAAAAAATGAGTTTTTCTTATATTATCAGCCACAAATTAATATTGAAACGAAAAAAATAGCTAGTATGGAAGCTTTAATAAGGTGGGAGAATAAGGAATTAGGATTTGTTTCTCCAAACCAATTTATTCCGTTGGCAGAAAGAACAGGATTTATTATTAAGCTCGATGAATGGGTAGTAAATCAAGTGTGTCAGCAACTGCGCGAATGGTTAAATAAAGGATATGAAGTGGTCCCAATTGCAGTTAATATTTCAGCTAGACACTTTCGCTCTATTACATTAATAGAGATGATTACACGGGCTTTAAATAAGTACAATGTACCAGCTCATTTATTAGCGATAGAGGTTACAGAAGGAGCTCTTATACATAAAGATATATCGAAGAGAGTGTTACTACAATTAAAAGAACAAAATTTAAAGATTCATTTAGATGATTTTGGAACAGGCTATTCATCTTTAAGTTACTTAAAAACATATCCAATTGATACTTTAAAAATTGATCGTTCTTTTATGGAAGGTATACATATAGATGAACGTGATACGAATATTACAGCTGCAATTATTCATTTAGCTCATACTTTAGAATTGAATGTAATTGCAGAGGGAGTAGAAAAAAAGGAGCAAATACAGTTTTTGAAAGAAAAGAATGTGAAGCTTGTACAAGGTTATTATTATAGCCGACCACTATCCAAATATGATATAGAAAATATGTATTATAAATAATGCATAAAAAAATGATGTGCTAAAAGCACATCATTTTTTATGTGTACCTGGTTTGTCATTGTAACCGGATGTAAAAATAGCGGTAAGAAATGTGAGTGATACACCTAAAATTAATAATAATTTCATACTAATATCCTCCTTACTTTTTCGGTTCACGAGTTTTATTTATTACCCAAAATGTATGTAAGGTTCTTAGAAGAAAAGAATTTATTTATAATGAATAGCAGTGTAAAAACGTTAATACCTATATTATACAGAATTTTCTTTGAATTTTGGAGAGAATTTTAGCGTGCTATTATATATTTCGTTTTGATTTAAAGAATGTTTAAGGACATCCTAGCATACCTTTTATAATAATCCGATTGAACAAGGAGATGGGGGAGGAGCTATAATGGATATTCTAAAAAAGATTGAACAGCATCGAGCAGCAGAAGAACGTTTACAATGGGAAGGTACGTTTGCGGAGTATTTGGAGCTTGTGAAAGAAAGACCATGGGTGGCTCAAACAGCACACTCTCGCATTTACAATATGATAAAAGATGCCGGAATTGAAGAAGTTGATGGTAGAAGAAAGTATAACTTCTTTAGTAATCAGCTCTTTGGATTAGAGGATGCTCTAGAACGTCTTGTAGAAGAATATTTTCATCCATCTGCAAAACGATTAGATGTTAGAAAAAGAATTTTATTATTAATGGGTCCTGTTAGTGGAGGGAAATCAACGTTAGTTACGATGTTGAAACGAGGATTAGAAACATATTCAAGAACAGATCGCGGAGCAATTTTTGCAATTAAAGGATGCCCAATGCATGAGGATCCACTGCATTTAATTCCACATCATTTACGAGATGATTTCTTTGATGAGTATGGAGTTAGAATTGAAGGGAATTTATCACCACTAAATGTCATGCGTTTAGAGCAAGAATACGGATCAAGAATTGAGGATGTAGTTGTAGAGCGTATTTTCTTCTCTGAAGATCGCCGTACAGGGATTGGTACATTTAGCCCGTCTGATCCAAAATCACAGGATATTGCAGATTTAACAGGTAGTCTGGACTTTTCTACGATTGCAGAATATGGTTCAGAATCAGATCCGCGTGCGTATCGATTTGATGGAGAATTAAATAAGGCAAACCGAGGAATGATGGAGTTCCAAGAGATGTTAAAATGCGATGAGAAGTTTTTATGGCACTTATTATCGCTTACGCAAGAAGGGAATTTCAAAGCGGGAAGATTTGCGCTTATTTCAGCAGATGAATTAATTGTAGCGCATACAAATGAAACAGAGTATCGCTCATTTATAGCAAATAAGAAAAATGAAGCATTGCACTCAAGAATTATTGTAATGCCAGTTCCTTATAATTTACGAGTAAGTGAAGAAGAACATATTTATGAAAAAATGATTCGTGAAAGTGATGTGTCGAATGTTCACATTGCACCACACACACTTCGCGTTGCAGCAATGTTCACTATTTTAACTCGTTTAAAAGATCCGAAGCGTCCGGATATTGATTTAATTAAAAAGATGCGTTTGTATGATGGAGAAACTGTAGAAGGTTATAATGCGATTGATGTAGAAGAATTACAACGCGAATATCAAGATGAAGGTATGAAGGGTATTGATCCTCGTTATGTCATTAACCGAATTTCGTCTACAATCATTCGAAAAGAGGTACCATCTATTAACGCTTTAGATGTACTGAGATCTTTAAAAGATGGGCTGGATCAGCATCCGTCGATTAGTAATGAAGACCGTGAACGTTATATGAATTTCATCTCATTAGCGAGAAAAGAATACGATGAAATTGCGAAGAAAGAAGTACAAAAAGCGTTTGTTTATTCATATGAAGAATCAGCTAAGACGCTTATGGATAATTACTTAGATAACGTCGAGGCGTACTGCAATAAATCGAAATTACGTGATCCGTTAACAGGGGAAGAAATGAGTCCAGATGAAAAATTAATGCGCTCAATTGAAGAGCAAATTGGAATTTCAGAAAATGCTAAGAAAGCATTCCGTGAAGAGATTTTAATTCGCATTTCTGCTTATGCCCGTAAAGGAAAACGCTTTGATTATAATTCACATGAACGTCTTCGTGAAGCGATTCAGAAAAAACTATTTGCTGATTTAAAAGATATAGTAAAAATTACAACATCAACGAAAACACCGGACGAAAATCAGCTTAAGAAAATCAATGATGTTGTTGCGCGTTTAATTGATGAGCATGGCTATAATTCTTCTTCAGCAAATGAATTACTACGCTATGTAGGTAGCTTGTTAAACCGATAGTTTGATAACAAAACGCTGTCTCTTGTATTTTGCGGGACAGCGTTTTATTATCCGTTCATATGTGTGTGTAAAGTGTCATACCTTGTCCAAATGTAATAAATTAAGATGCAATTTCATGAATTTATTGTCAATTATTTTTACAATATGCATATGATAGAGTAACCAACCATTCATACGAAAAAAGCCAACACAATACAATATGTTGCAAAGTAAAAATGTGTGCAACAATGCATTGTGTTTCTTTCTTATCAGTGGCTGAATATTTCTTTCTATTATGTGAGTGGCAAAATTTTGTTTAGGATGCTCGGGGTATTGTATGAAAAACGTTATAAATGTTTATGGGATGATTTTCTATGGGCAGTTACCTTTCAAATATTCTAGCTTGCACATTACAGAACAAAATTTGTAGCTTGCTGTTCATACAGGAAGACAATTACAGTAAGGAGGGAAAGGAATGGGCGAAGAAAATCAACCAAATTATACGATTTCACAGGAAAACTGGTCCCTCCATCGCAAAGGATATGACGACCAACAGCGCCATCAAGAAAAAGTACAAGAGGCAATTAAGAATAATTTACCCGATCTTGTAACAGAAGAAAGTATAGTTATGTCTAATGGCAAGGATGTTGTAAAAATACCAATTCGTTCTCTAGATGAATATAAGATTAGATACAATTATGATAAAAATAAACATGTTGGGCAAGGAAACGGTGACAGCAAAGTTGGTGATGTCGTTGCGAGAGATGGATCAGGTGGTCAAAAACAAAAAGGGCCAGGAAAAGGGCAAGGAGCAGGAGATGCAGCTGGGGAAGATTACTATGAAGCTGAAGTCTCTATTTTAGAATTAGAGCAGGCGTTTTTCAGAGAGTTAGAGCTGCCTAATTTAAAGAGAAAAGAAATAGATGAAAACCGGATTGAACATGTTGAATTTAATGACATTAGAAAAACAGGATTGTGGGGAAATATCGATAAGAAACGAACAATGATATCTGCATATAAACGAAATGCGATGCGTGGTAAAGCATCTTTCCATCCAATTCATCAAGAAGATTTAAAGTTCCGCACTTGGAATGAAGTATTAAAGCCAGATTCAAAGGCTGTTGTGTTAGCGATGATGGATACGAGTGGATCGATGGGAATGTGGGAGAAGTATATGGCACGTAGCTTCTTTTTCTGGATGACAAGATTTTTACGCACAAAGTATGAAACAGTTGATATTGAATTTATTGCTCATCATACAGAAGCGAAAGTCGTTACAGAAGAAGAATTCTTTTCAAAAGGAGAAAGTGGTGGAACAATCTGCTCCTCCGTATACAAAAAAGCACTCGAGCTAATCGATAATAAATATTCACCAGACCGCTATAATATTTATCCATTCCATTTTTCAGATGGTGATAATTTAACATCAGATAATGCTAGATGTGTAAAGCTTGTGGAAGAATTAATGAAGAAGTGTAATATGTTTGGGTATGGGGAAGTGAACCAGTATAATCGCCATAGTACACTTATGTCAGCCTATAAAAATATTAAAGATGAAAACTTTAGATACTATATTTTAAAGCAAAAAGCAGACGTATTTCATGCGATGAAAAGCTTTTTTAGAGAAGAATCAGGTGAGAAAATGGCATAACCTCTTTTAAAGAGGTTCTTTTTTTGTAAACTTTTTATTTTTTTAGTTGACAATGATAATGAAAATCATTATCATTTATTCGAGAAATGATTACATTTCGAATTATATATTTCAGAGGAGATGTAAAGTTGAAACAAAATAAAAGAAAACGTATAAATGCAATGATTATAGTGGCGACGTTATCACTTCCGTTTGCTGTTTATTCAACACCTGCGTTAGCGGCAGTAGCAATTGAGACGAATAAAACGGGACAAGGTTTAGAAGATGGTACATATGACGCTGTTATTAAAGCGTATAAAGATAAAACCAATGAAGAGTCTATGGCAGCTGTTTATATAAAGGATCCGAAATTAACAATTGAGAATGGAAAGAAAATTGTAACAGCAACATTAAGTGATAGTGATTTCTTTCAATACTTGAAAACAGAGGATATTCATACTCCAGGTGTGTTTCATGATTTGAAAGTAATATCAGAAGATAAAAAGAAAAATGGAACGAAAGTGATTCAGTTTGAAGTAGGGGAATTAGGAAAAAGGTATAATATGCGAATGCATATTTATATTCCAACAATGGCCTATGACAATAAGTACCAAGTACAGTTTGAAGTAAATACATTGAATTTAGAGAATAATGTTCCTGAAAAACAAAAGGAAAATAAAGAGGAGAAACAAGATGAAAACGGAAATGTAATATTAGATAAGCAATTACAAAAATATATTAATAAATACAACTTAGATAGAGATAATGTAGATGCGCCAATCACAAAGAAAGATTTATTACAAATTAAAACATTATCCATTTATTCAGGTAAAGGAATAAATGAAATAACTGGTTTAGAGTATATGACAAATTTAGAGAAGTTGACGTTACGAGAGTCTAATGTAAAAGACATATCAGCCATCTCGAAATTGAGAGGTTTGAAGTACGTTGATTTAACGTCTAATTCAATTGAAAGTATTCACCCAATTGAGCAGTTAGAGAATATTAATATGCTTTTTTTAAGAGATAATAAAATTTCTGATCTTACACCATTAAGTAAAATGAAAAAAATTAAAACATTAGATTTAATCGGTAATAACATTAAAGATATCCAGCCATTATTTACATTATCAACTATGAAACAATTATACTTAGCAAATAATCAAATCAGTGATCTTACGGGAATTGATCGATTAAATAATGTGGAACTATTATGGATAGGGAACAATAAAATTAATAATGTTGAATCTATTAGTAAAATGAGTAATCTTATTGAACTAGAAATTTCTGATAGTGAAATAAAAGATATATCATCACTATCTCAATTAGGAAATTTACAAGTGCTGAATTTAGAAGAGAATTATATCTCTGATATATCGCCGTTGAGCACTTTAACAAATTTACATGAGATAAATCTTGGAGCAAATGAAATTTCTGACGTAAGGCCTGTTGAGGAATTAGGTAAGCGAATTTCAATTGACATTCAAAGACAAAAAATCTTTTTAAATGAAGCAAGCTTAGATGAAGAAATAAAAATCCCAGTATACAACCTTAAAGGAGAGCCACTTCAAAATATTAATTTACAAAGTGAGGGGGCTACTCTGAATAACGGATTTATAAAATGGAATAGTCCTGGAGAAAAAATATATGAATTTAAACTAGATACTAATTCTACTGAAAGTAAAATAAGATTTAATGGTACGGTTATACAGAATATAGTTGAAAAACAAAAAGAAAGTCAAAATGTAATTCTCGATAAAACTTTACAACAGCATATTAATAAAGAGAATTTAGGTAGAGAGAATGTAAACGCTCCTATCACAAAAGAAGATTTATTACAGATTAAAAAATTAGAGATACTTAAAGAAAAAGGAAAAGAGATAAAAGATATAACAGGTTTACAGTACATGACTAACTTAGAAGACCTCACTTTAGAAGGCGTAGGCTTGAAAAATATTGAGTTCATCTCAAACTTGAAACAATTGAATAATGTGAATGTATCTCATAATCAAATTGAAGATATAACACCACTATCTTCATTGGAAAATTTACAGTGGTTAAATCTTGCGGACAATCATATTAAAGATGTAACGGTTATTGGTTCCATGCTAAACTTATTTAGCTTAAATTTAGCTGGAAATGAGATTCGTGATGTAAGGCCGTTAATACAATTAGGTCAGTGGTTTACAATTGACGTGGGAAGACAAAATATCATTTTAAATGATGTAAAAATAAACGAAGAAATTCAAGTTCCTGTATATGATTTAGAGGGAGAAAGTATTGAAAATATTCAATTGGCAAGTGAGGGAGGGACGTTTAATAACGGAGTAATAAAATGGAGTACCCCAGGTGAAAAGGTGTATAAATTTGATTTAGATTCTGATGAAATTAGCATAAGGTTTAACGGAACAGTTATACAGAATATAGTGGAAAAAGAAGAAGAAAAAGAGCCGGTAAAAGAAATTGAAGAAACAAAAGAAGAAGTGAAAGAGCCGGTAAAAGAAGTTGAAGAAACAAAAGAAGAAGTGAAAGAGCCAGTAAAAGAAGTTGAAGAAACAAAAGAAGAAGAAAAAGAACCAACAAAAGAAGTTGAAGAAACAAAAGAAGAAGTGAAAGAACCAACAAAAGAAGTTGAAGAAATAAAAGAAGAAGTGAAAGAACCGGTAAAAGAAGTTGAAGAAACAAAAGAAGAAGTGAAAGAACCGGTAAAAGAAGTGAAAGAGGAAGTAAAAGAGCCAACGAAAGAAGTTGAAGAAGCGAAAGAGGAAGTGGACGAGCCAACAACAGGAGTTGAAGGATTGAAAGCGGAGGTAAAAGAAACAGGAAAAGAAATTGAAGGTTCAAAAGACGCGGTAAATCAATCAGCAGTAGTCCAAGAACAAAACGTGAATAATCAAGTTGTGAAAGAAAATAAACCAGCTGTTAATAAGCAAGAAGAAAGTAAGAAATCATTAGGAGCAACAGGTGGACAAGAGAATACATCAACATTACTTTCAGGCATAGCGTTAGTTCTTTCAGCACTGAGTATGTTTGTATTTAGAAAGAGATTATTTAAGAAATAAAAAAACGTTTTATCTTATTATAACGTAAGATGATTATACGAGTTTTTGAGAAGACATTATCATGGCGATTTCATTTTGAAATATGCTTATGGTGATGTCTTTTTTAGAAGGAGATAAATGTAAAAGGTGTGAATATATTAGTGAAGGAGGAGAGGTTATGTATGTCAGTTCTATTTTGAAAATTGAAGAGGTGGCAGCATTTATTGCGAATATGAATAAAGATGCTACTCATCATGTTGGCTATTGTGGAGATGAGAAAGAGGAGTTGTTACAGACAATTATTCATGATTTTTCAGATATAGGCTGGGAACAATCTTTTGTTGCTACTTATGAGAATAATAATTTAATAGGTTTATTAGGATTTGATGTGGATGAAGTAAAGAAATGTGCAGAGATATGGGGACCGTTTATTATCGCAGAGAATTGGGAAGAAGTTGCTTTACATATGTGGAAGGAACTTATAGAAAAGGTGCCTTTTCATATTGAGAGATTTTATGGTTTTTATCATGTGGAAAATAATAATTGTGCCCGTTTAATGAGGAATTTACATGCAAAAGAACAAGGTCGACATAGTATTCTCGTTTTAAATAATATTGTGGAGCACCGTATTATATGTAATGTAGAAGAGGCTTTACCACAAGTGTTTGAGCAGTTTATCGCTTTACACAATCATGTGTTTTCTAATACGTATTATGACGGAAACGAAATTATTGAACGTTTAAGTAAGACGAATAAATTATTTGTAAGTATGAAGAATGATAAGTTAGAAGGTTATGTATATGTGGAAGTAAATCCAGAGTTTCAAGAAGCGAATATCGAATTTATTGCAACCGCTGAAAATAGTAGAAGAAAAGGTGTCGGAGAGCGGTTATTACAAAAGGCAATTCAGTATATTATTTCCTTCCAAGGAATGAAGGAGATAGAATTATGTTTGAATACGAATAATGATCGTGCGATGAAATTGTACAAGAAAGTAGGATTTGAGGAGAAGGCATGTTTACAACACTATATAATAGAGTGAAAACCCATTCGTATGAAAATTATATTTCATACGAATGGGTTTTATTAATCTACTTTTCCCTCAGTTGTTACGGATTCAGAAGTAATTTGAGGTGCTAATCGTTACATAACTTTTTTTATTTTTTGAGATACTTCTTTCGTTTGCGAATTAACATCTTCTTTTCGCAGCTCTTTAAAGAGCGAAGTAACCATAAGAACGACTACGATAGAAAATGGTAGTGCTGCGATTATAGCTGCAATTTGTAGTGCATTTAATCCTCCAGCTTGTAATAAAAGAGCTGCAATGATTGCGATTGTTAATCCCCATATAAGTTTTAAACTATTTTTCGGTGATAAGCTTCCGTTACTCGTTTGCATGGAAACAACAAATGTTGCTGAATCAGCAGAAGTAACGAAAAATGTGGCTACTAAAATTAACCCGATAATCGTTAAAAATGTAGAGAATGGTAGATGTGAAATAACAGCAAATAATCCAATCTCTGTACCATTTTTTGCAATTTCATCAGCTATTCCAAGCGATTGGAACATTTCCATATGAATTGCGGTACCACCAAATACTGCAAACCAAAATGTACAGATAAGAGTTGGGACTAATACAACTCCAAAAATAAATTCTTTTATTGTACGCCCTTTAGAAATACGTGCGATAAATGTGCCGACGAATGGAGACCAAGAGATCCACCATCCCCAATAGAAAATAGTCCAGTTTTCAATCCAAGAAGAAGATTTTTCACTAAATGCTCCTAAATTTAATCCCATACTAGGTAAACCGCCGATATAAGAACCGAGTGTAGATGTGAAATATTTCATAATAAATACAGTTGGTCCTAAAAGTAAGAAAGAGATGAGTAAAATACCTGCAAGAGAGAAATTCAAGTTACTCAAATATTTAATCCCACGATCTAAGCCAGTTTGTGCACTTGTTAAATATAAAACAGCGAAGATAGCTATAAGTACGAGCTGGGTAAGTAAAGTGTTATGAATGGAAGGGAATAAATAGCTTAATCCTCCAGCAATTTGTTGAGCACCAATCCCAACAGATGGTACAATGCCAAACACTGTGGCTAAAACAGCTAAAATATCAACTGTTTTTCCGATACGAGAATTTTTCGATCGATTAAATAATGGAGTAACTGTAGCCCCGATAGTGCTACCTTTTTGTTTGCGGAATGTGAAATATGCAATTGTTAAAGCGACCATTGCGTATAGTGACCACGGAAAGAGTCCCCAGTGGAAAAATGAATATTGCATAGCGAGTTTGGCGCTTTCTTCTGTACCTGCTTTTCCTGTTAATGGATCTGTAAAATGTGAAATCGGTTCAGCGATTCCATAAAAGAGGAGTCCAATTCCCATTCCTGCCCCAAACAACATGGATAGCCAAGATGGATAATTATATTTTGGCTTTTCTCCATCTTTACCAAGACGAATAGAACCGTACTTAGAAAATGCTAAATAAGCAGCCAAAATAATCATTGTAGTCATAAGTAGAGAGTAAAACCACCCAAATTTATTGAGGATAAATGAGTTTAAAGAAGATGTAACACTTTGTAAATCGTAGCCTTGTATCCAACTTGCTGGGGTAATTCCCCATATAATGAATAATGTTGTTAGCAAGAAGGAGATATAAAATACACTGTTTTCTTTTTTTATCATAGAATCCCACCCTTATTTAATAAAGTTAACAATTATAATAATCATAACAATTAAGTTTTTAATTGTCAAAAAATTCCCTTTTTATAACGTGAAAGGATGTAATTTGTTTTAGGGAGGTAAAGAGCAATGCGTTCACGATATGTACAAATTATAGGAAGAAATAATATGAAATATTGCATTTTATATTGTTACATCCAGATTTTATGTTAAATTCTTGAATGGAATATTAAAATAGGGGGCAAGGATATGAACAAGAAATCAAAGATCAATAAAGTGATGCTTAGCATTAGTACAATGGCTTTATCGTTAGGGGCACTTCAAACTCATGCAGCAGCGGAAGAAAAAGTACCATATAACGTGTTGAAAACGAAACCGGTTGGAATTGAAAAGCCGGTAGATGAAGTTGGACATATTTCAAAAGTGGATGAAACTTTATCATTTCAAGAACGTTTAAAAGTAGGAGATTTTTCACAGCGACCAGCATCTATTACGAAGAAAGCTGCAGTAAAGCAAGTTAAAGACAGCTATTCAATGGCTGATTTAAACAAAATGAATGATCAAGAATTAGTTGAAACGTTAGGCAGTATTAAGTGGCACCAAATTACAGACTTATTCCAGTTTAATGAAGATGCAAAGGCTTTTTATAAAGATAAAGGAAAAATGCAAGTCATTATAGATGAATTAGCTCATAGAGGTAATTCATTTACGAAAGATGATTCAAAAGGAATTCAAACGTTTACTGAAGTGTTGCGTTCAGCTTTTTATCTTGCATTTTATAATAGTGAATTAAGCGACTTAAATGAAAGAAGCTTCCAGGATAAATGTTTACCTGCTTTAAAAGCAATCGCAAAAAATCCAAACTTTAAGCTTGGTACAGTTGAACAAGATACAGTCGTATCTGCATACGGTAAATTAATTAGTAATGCTTCAAGCGATGTTGAAACGGTTCAATACGCATCGAATATTTTAAAGCAATACAATGATAATTATACTACTTATGTAAATGATCGAATGAAGGGACAAGCAATATACGATATTATGCAAGGTATTGACTATGATATACAGTCGTACTTAACTGAGGCTCGTAAAGAAGCGAATGAAACGATGTGGTATGGAAAAGTAGATGGGTTTATTAATGAAATAAATCGTATTGCTCTTCTAAATGAAGTAACGCCAGAAAATAAATGGCTCGTTAATAATGGCATTTATTTTGCTAGCCGTTTAGGGAAATTTCATAGCAATCCGAATAAAGGATTAGAGGTTGTTACACAAGCAATGCATATGTACCCGCGCTTAAGTGAACCGTATTTTGTTGCGGTAGAACAAATTACAACAAATTATAATGGCAAAGATTATAGCGGGAATACAGTAGATTTAGAGAAAATACGTAAAGAAGGAAAAGAGCAATACTTACCAAAAACGTACACATTCGACGATGGATCAATTGTGTTCAAAACAGGAGATAAAGTATCAGAAGAAAAAATTAAGAGACTATATTGGGCTGCGAAGGAAGTAAAGGCGCAGTATCACCGCGTAATTGGAAATGACAAAGCGTTAGAGCCAGGAAATGCGGATGATGTATTAACGATCGTAATTTATAATAGTCCAGATGAATATCAGTTAAATAGACAATTGTATGGATATGAAACAAACAACGGTGGAATTTATATAGAAGAAACAGGAACATTCTTTACATATGAGCGTACACCAGAGCAAAGTATTTATAGTTTAGAAGAGTTATTCCGTCATGAATTTACTCATTATCTGCAAGGGAGATATGAAGTTCCTGGTTTATTTGGAAGAGGAGATATGTATCAAAATGAAAGGCTAACTTGGTTCCAAGAAGGAAATGCAGAGTTTTTCGCAGGATCTACTCGTACGAATAACGTTGTACCAAGAAAGAGTATAATTAGCGGATTATCATCTGATCCTGCAAGCCGTTATACAGCAGAGCGTACACTATTTGCTAAATACGGTTCTTGGGATTTCTATAATTACTCGTTCGCATTGCAGTCTTACTTATATACGCATCAGTTTGAAACATTTGATAAAATTCAAGATTTGATTCGTGCGAATGACGTGAAAAATTATGATGCATATCGTGAAAATCTAAGTAAAGATCCTAAGTTAAATAAAGAGTATCAAGAGTATATGCAGCAGTTAATTGATAATCAAGATACATACACTGTACCAGAAGTAGCTGATGATTATTTAGCTGAACATGCAACGAAGTCATTAGCAGCGGTGAAGAAAGAAATTAGTGATACGTTGCCTATGAAAGATACAAAAATGACAAAACATAATTCTCAATTCTTTAATACATTTACATTAGAAGGTACGTATACAGGAAGTGTCACAAAAGGTGAATCAGAAGATTGGAAAGCGATGAGTAAAAGAGTAAATGAATCTTTAGAACAATTGGCGCAAAAAGAATGGAGTGGCTACAAAACTGTTACAGCTTACTTCGTTAATTATCGTGTGAATAGTTCAAATGAATTTGAATATGATGTAGTCTTCCATGGAATTGCGAAAGATGATGGAGAAAATAAAGCTCCAACAGTTAATATAAATGGCCCTTATAATGGGCTTGTAAAAGAGGGAATTCAATTTAACAGTGATGGTTCAAACGATGAAGATGGAAAAATTGTTTCTTATTTATGGGAATTTGGAGATGGAAGCACAAGTGCAGAAGTGAATCCAGTACATGTATATGAAAGAGAAGGTTCTTATAAAGTATCGTTAAGAGTAAAAGATGATAAGGGAAAAGAGAGCAGAAGCGAAACAACTGTTACGATTAAAGATGGAAGTTTAACAGAATCAGAACCAAATAATCGTCCAGAGGAAGCAAATCGTATCGGGCTAAATAGTACTATAAAAGGTAGTCTTATTGGCGGGGACCACACTGATGTTTATACATTTAATGTAGCATCAGCGAAAGATATCGACATTTCTGTTTTAAATGAGTATGGAATTGGGATGACATGGGTACTTCACCATGAATCGGATATGCAAAATTATGCGGCTTACGGTCAAGCTAATGGGAACCATATAGAAGCAAAATTTAATGCAAAACCAGGTAAGTATTACTTGTATGTATATAAATATGATAATGGCGATGGAACATACGAATTGTCGGTAAAATAAGTTCTTTTCCAATGTATGTTTAACTTTACTTTTTGTGGAAAATAGTATATTATATAGATATATAATATATCGGTTATTTTCTAGGAGGAGCCTGTCACAATAGGTTTCTCCTGTTCTTTTTTAGAGGCCTGTCTTACAGGCTTTTCTTTAAAGGGTAAATAACTGAAAATTAAGAACGATGATCTTTGAAAGAGGTGGGGCATACACATAACAAAAAAGGGATTGTTTAAGAAAGGGGGATAAGAAATGGTCTTGTTTGGTTATCCACTTGAAACAATTTATTTATATGGATTTATTATTGCTACTATACTCACTGTTATTTATATCTTCTTTGGAGATATATTTGAATCGATATTTAGTTTTGGGGGCGGATCTGTATCCGTTGTTACTTTATTACTTAGTTTTTTCGCCATGTTATGTGGACTTAGTTATATAGGAGAATATTTATTTTCCTTTAATAGCATTCTTATTTTCGGGGCTGCATGTGCTATATCCTTTATTGGTGTATTTATAATGAAAATATTAATTTTAAAGCCGATTGCAGAAGCAGAACAAAATACCGTACAACGTATGGATGAATTTATCGGTTGCAAAGGAGAAGTCATTACGACAATTCCTACAGAAGGATTTGGTGAAGTATTAATTTCATCCCAATTTGGAAGTAATGCAATCCCAGCTAAAACAGTTGGAAAAAAAGACATTTCGCAAGGAACAGAGGTTATTATCGAGGGAGTCCAAGATGGTGTTTTACTTGTACAAAACATCGCTTATTCTTTAAAGAAACCAAAATTATAAGGGGGAATTTACATGACGATTCCATTAATTATCGGTGGAGTTTTACTCGCAATTTTAATTCTACTCATTTTAGTATTTATTACGAAGTATCGTACGGTTGGTCCGGATGAAGCGTTAATTGTTACAGGGAACTGGCTTGGTGGAGGAAAGAATGTAGTTACCACTGATGATGGAAAGAAGATTAAGATTATTCGTGGGGGCGGTACTTTCGTAGTTCCAATTATGCAAAGAGCAGAGCCTTTAAGCTTATTAAACTATAAATTAGAAGTTGGTACACGTGATACGTATACGAAACAAGGTGTACCGATCACAGTAAACGGTGTTTCTATTATTAAAGTGGGATCAACAATTGAAGAAGTTTCCACGGCAGCTGAACAATATTTAGGAAAAGAAACAGAAGAGTTAAAAATAGAAGCAAAAGAAGTTTTAGAAGGGCATCTCCGTGCTATCTTATCTTCTATGACAGTAGAAGATGCGTATAGTAATAGAGAGCAATTTGCTCAAAAGGTACATGAAGTAGCTTCTACAGATTTAAAGAAGATGGGACTTCGCATTGTTTCCTTCACAATTAAAGAAATAATGGATAAAAACGGATACTTGGATGCGCTTGGTCAGCCACAAATTGCGACAGTTAAGCGTGATGCAACAATTGCGAACGCAGAGCGTGAAAAAGAAGCACGTATTGAAAAAGCACGTGCAGAAAAAGAAGCAAAAGAAGCAGAATATCAACGTGATGCACAGATCGCTGAAGCTGAAAAACATAAAGAATTAAAAGTACAGTCCTATAAGAGGGAACAAGAGCAAGCACGTGCAGATGCGGATCTTTCTTACGAATTACAACAAGCGAAAGCACAACAAGGTGTTACAGAAGAGCAAATGCGCGTTAAAATCATTGAGCGTGAGAAACAAATTGAATTAGAAGAAAAAGAGATTGCGCGTCGTGAAAAGCAATATGATGCAGAAGTTAAGAAAAAAGCCGATGCAGATCGCTATGCTGTTGAGCAATCAGCGGAAGCAGAGAAAGTAAAACAAATTAAAAAAGCCGATGCGGATCAATATAAGATTGAAGCAGAAGCGAGAGCACGTGCAGAAGAAGTACGTGTAGAAGGTTTAGCGAAGGCGGAAATTGAAAAAGCACAAGGTCAAGCGAAAGCGGAAGTACAAAAAGCGCAAGGTACAGCAGAGGCTGATGTTATTAGGTTAAAAGGTTTAGCAGAGGCAGAAGCGAAACAAAAAATCGCAGAAGCATTTGAATTATATGGTCAAGCGGCAATTATGGATATGGTTCTTAAAATGCTTCCAAGTTATGCGAAGGAACTTGCAAGTCCGCTTAGTAATATTGATAAAATCACAGTTGTCGATACAGGCGGCGGTGGTAAAAATAGCGGGGCCGGAAAAGTTGCGGGTTATGCGACTGATTTAATGGCAACGATGCAAGAAACGTTAAAAGCTTCTTCTGGCATTGACTTAAAAGAGCTATTAGAAGGATTTGCAGGAAAAGGAGCGGTACAACAATTATCAAGCGATAAACCTGTTGTATCTGTAGTAGAAGATGGGAAAAAAGAAGTAGAAAAAGATAAAGATAAAGAATAATAAGGTGGAAAGAACCTCTAGTAATTGAAATACTAGAGGTTCTCCTATGAATTATAATATTTCGAATAATATACATTTTTATACATTGTTTTAATTATTTAATTTATATAGAATGAAAAAGATATGTATCAATTCTTTAGATCTATAAAAAGATAGAGAGTCTCATCGATACATTTAAATCGTATTATTTTTATAGAAAGATTAAATGTTAATTAATTACATTTAAAACGGTATGGAGGGGTAGAAGTATGTTTCAAGGGAAATTAAGGAGTAGTAGTTTAAAAACAAAGTTACTTGTATCATTTATTATTATTTTAATTCTTCCAAGTATTGTAATTGGTTGGACGTCTTATCAACAAGCGAAGAAGAATTTTAATGAAACAATTTTAAACTCGGCGAAAGATAATATAAAAATTTTGGATAATGTAATTAATAAGGAATTGGATAGTAAAAAAATAGATGCAACTTATTTTACGAAATTATTCACACAATCAAGTTACCAAGCAGATCAAATTCAAAACATACAAAATAAACTAGAAGAATACAACAAACTACATCCAGAAATGGAAGCAATCTATACAGGATCTAGTAATGGACAGTTCATTCAATCACCAGCTATTCAGATGCCAGATGGATATAATCCTACAGAAAGAGATTGGTATAAAGAGGCAGTGAAGAAAAGCGGAGAAGTAATTGTAACTGCTCCATATAAGTCAAAAACGACAGGGAATATTGTTATTACACTAGCAAAACAAAACGAGGATAAAAGTGGAGTTCTTGGGATTGACTTAATCATTAATGATATTGTTACTACTTCCAAGATGGTTAATATCGGTAAGGAAGGATATGTAGCGATATTTGATCAAGATAAAAATGTAGTAGCGCACCCGAAAATGAAGCCAGGAGAGAAATTAGAAGAGAAACTTAGTAAAGAATTGTATAAACAGGAAGCTGGGGATTTTCATTATTCATTAGATGGTGAAGATCGCAATATCACTTTTAAAACGAATAAGAAAACTGGATGGAAAATAGCAGGAATTATGCCTTCCAAAGAAATTATCGAAGCGGCTGAACCTATTTTCTATAAAACAATAACTGTTCTTGGAATTTCACTAATAATCGGTGGGATTGTAATTTACTTCATAATTGCGTCTATTATTAAACCGTTAAAACAACTTGTCATATCATCGAAGAAGATTAGTGAAGGTGATTTAACAGAATCAATTACAGTTCATTCTAAAGATGAAATTGGACAGCTAGGAGAAAGTTTTAACGAGATGGCTGCATCGTTACAAAGTGTCATTTCCAATATAAACACTTCAGCAAGTCATGTAGCGGCATCTTCAGAAGAATTAACAGCTAGTATGAAGCAGACAAGCGAAGCAACGGAACAAATTACACAGGCTATAGAGCAAGTATCAAGTGGTGCAGAAATACAAACGAAAGAAGTTGAAGAAGGAGCAACATTGTTAGAAGAAGTTACAGAAGGAATTCAGCGTGTTGCAGATAGTTCTTCATTAGTATCTACAGCCTCTATGTATACGAAGAAAAAAGCTGAAAATGGTGGGAAGTTAGTTGAACAAACTGTGAATCAAATGCAATTAATTCATGAGTCTGTTTCACAGTCAGACAAAATCATTGGTTTGTTAGATGATAAGTCGAAACAAATTGGAGCAATCCTTGAAGTAATTCAACATATTGCAGAACAGACAAATTTATTAGCGTTAAATGCGGCAATTGAGGCTGCAAGAGCTGGAGAGCAAGGTAGAGGATTTGCAATTGTAGCAGATGAAGTGCGAAAGCTAGCAGAACAATCAGGACAGTCTTCTACGGAAATTGGGAAACTAGTGAAAGAGATTCAATTTGATATAAAAGAAACAGTAAGCTCTATGAATCAAGTTGGAGCAGAAGTACAATCAGGACTTGTAGTTGCAAATGAAACGAAGCAAAGCTTTGTCGAAATATTGAAGTCTACAAATGATACAGTTGTACAAATTGATAGCATGGTAGATGTAGCAAAACAAATGACGGTAGATGCAAAACAAGTAAGTGCATCTATTAATGAAATTGCAGCTACGATTGAAGAAAATGCCGCAAGTGTTCAAAATATTGCTGGTTCCTCTGAGGAACAATTAGCTTCAGTAGATGAAATAAATGCAGCAGCAGTCCATTTATCACAAATGGCAGAAGAATTACAAGAGATGATTGGTAAGTTTAAAATATAATAATAAACTGTTAAGAAACGAAGTAGTACTTATGCTTCGTTTCTTTTTTTATGAAGATAAAAAAGAAAGAAATATATAGTAACCGTGTTATGATAATAAAAAACTGTATTTTCTTTAAATTCTATCTTTAATCATGTTAGGGGAATGGTTTTGAAATTTAAAAAATTAAAACTCCAACCGAGAATTACATTAACTATTAGTACACTTATTTTAGTTGTACTTATGCTAACGAGTTATTTATTTTATTACATATTATCTGAAACGGTAGAAGAGCAAATTGGTAAACGGGCCTTGCATGTTGCGAAAACAGTTGCCGCGATACCAGAAATTCAGGAAGCTTTTCAAAAAGAAAATCCAGCTTCTATTATTCAGCCAATCGCAGAAAAAATTCGAATTGATACAGAGGCTGACTTTATTGTAGTTGGAAATAAAGAGGGGATTCGATATGCACATCCTGAGCGAGATAAAATAGGAGAAGCGATGATTGGTGGAGATAACAAAGGCGTTTTATTAGAAGGAAAATCATATGTTTCGAAAGCAACTGGATCATTAGGCCCTTCATTACGCGGAAAAGTTCCAATCCGTAATCAGGAAAATGAAATCATTGGTGTGGTGTCTGTTGGATTTTCAATGGCTGATATTCATGGAGCAGTAGAAGTGTATGGAAAGCGGGTATTTTGGATTACAATAATAGGTCTTTTAATTGGGATAATCGGCTCTATATATTTAGCGGCAAGTATAAAAAGAATGATGTTCGGGATGGAACCAGAAGAAATTTCATCTTTATATGAAGAGCATAGTACAGTGATTCAATCTGTACGTGAAGGGATTATTGTAATCGATAAAAATGGCAGGATTAGTTTAGTAAATCAAGCAGCTTATGATATTCTTTCGCTAGATAAACAACAAAATATTATTGGGGAATTTATTTTAAATGTAATTCCTAATTCAACGATATTAGATGTACTTCAAACTGGTGAAGAACAGTTTGATCGCCAATTAAATATAAAAGGACAGGCTGTTATTGCGAACCGTCTACCTATTAAAGTAAAGAATAAAGTAACTGGCGTTGTATCGAGCTTACGTTTGAAATCTGAAATGGATCAGTTAACAGCAGAATTATCTCAGACGAAGCAATATACAGAGGCATTACGAGCGCAAACGCACGAATATAACAATTTAATGTATACGCTTTCAGGTCTTATCCAATTAGAATCATACGAAGATGCTTTAGAGCTTATTCATAAGGAAACAGCGGTATATCAAGATTTTGTTCAATTTATTATGAAGCGGATTCAAAATCCATGGCTAGGTGGAATTTTAATTGGATTTTATAATAGAGCACGAGAGTTGAAGATTGATTTTATGCTAGATAGAGAAAGTGGTTTAGACAAATTAAGTCCACATATTGAGAGTAATTATGTCGTTTCTATTTTAGGAAATTTAATTACGAATGCATTTGAAGCAATTGAAAAAAATGAAGAGAATGATAAGAAAGTAAGGATGTTTGTAACTGATATTGGAGAAGAAATATTAATTGAAGTGGAAGATTCAGGGCAAGGGATTCATGATGAAATAATTACTAGCATATTCTATAAAGGCTTTTCGACGAAAGAAGGAGGAGAGCGAGGATATGGATTAGCAAAAGTGAAAGAGTTAGTAGAAGATTTAAATGGAAGTATTGCAATTGAAAAAGGGGATTTAGGTGGTGCGTTATTTATTATTGCACTACCGAAAGAGAGAGGCGAATAGTAATGGGTGAGGAGATTGAAGTATTAATTGTAGAAGATGATATTCGGATTGCTGACATTCATCGTCGTTTTACTGAAAAAATTGAGGGATTTAAAGTAATTGGAACGGCAACGACTGGAGAACAAGCGAAAGAATGGCTAGAGCTTGTGAAGCCACAGCTTGTTTTATTAGATGTGTACTTACCTGATATGCAAGGAACGGAACTTGTCACATATATTAGGCATCATTTGCACGATACAGATATTATTATGATTACAGCGGCATCGGAAACAGATGTAGTGAGGCACGCCCTGCGGGGCGGAGTAACAGATTATATCGTAAAGCCACTAATGTTTGATCGATTTAAAGCAAGTCTAGAAGGCTATCAAAAAAAGATTATACAGTTAAAGAAGAACAATCAATTATCTACGGAACAAATTGAATATTTATGGTCTCAAAGAGGTGTGAAGGGAGATCAAATAGAATATGCCCCGAAAGGGATAGATCCTTATACTTTAGCGAAAGTAAAAAAGCATATGTTAACAGTTAATAAAGAAGGGATTACAGCAGAAATGTTAAGCTCAATGATTGGAGTAAGCCGATCAACGGCAAGGCGCTATTTAGAGTATTTGATATCTGGGAAGAAAGTCCACGCAGAGCTAATATATGGAAGTGTTGGGAGACCGGAGAGACGTTATTTTCTTGCTTCTTCATAATAAAAAACAGTAGAGGATTTTATTTCTTCTACTGTTTTTTTGCATCTTATATTGGAATAATCCCAATTACAATTCCGGTAATTAACATAACCATTGTCGTTCCAACGGCCCACAATAAAGTGAAGCGTTGATGTTCACCGAAATCAACTTTGGCCATTCCAACCAATAAATAAGTGGAAGCGACAAGCGGACTTAATAAGTGAACGGGTTGCCCAAGTAAGGAAGCGCGTCCCATTTCAGCTGCACTAATTCCGTAAGTAGCAGCAGCTTTCGTCAAGATAGGTAATACCCCGAAGTAAAATGCATCATTAGACATGAAAAATGTGAATGGCATACTGAGAAGTGCTGTAATAATTGGTAGTTGTGGTCCAAGTGCATCTGGTATAAGAGTTACTACACTGTTAGCCATTGCATCTACCATTTTTGTTCCAGATAAAATACCAGTGAAAATACCGGCAGCAAATACGAGAGAAACAACTGCTAATACATTCCCTGCATGAGAAGCAATACGTTCTTTCTGTTGCTCTAAGTTTGGATAGTTAATCATAACAGCAATAGCAAAAGCGACTGTAAATAAAACAGGTAACGGCATAACTTCTAGTATGAGACAGACAAGTAATGTAGCAGTTAATAAAAAGTTAATCCATAGAAGTTTAGGACGTTTATGCGCTGCGGCTTCGACAGTTGCAGCTTGCTCATCCATTGTTTGCATTTGTTTTAAATACTGTACATCCATAATACCTAAACGTTTTCTTTCTTTTTTTCCAAGATAGTAGGCAACGAGAATAACCCAAATTGCACCAGCAATCATTCCTGGAATAAGAGGTGTAAATAATTCGGAAGCCTCAAGTCCAAGTGCGCTCATAACACGAGCTGTGGGTCCACCCCAAGGTGTAAGGTTTGTTACTCCTGCCCCTAACATAACAACTCCAGCTAATATGAGGGGGTTCATTCCAAGGCGCTTATATAGTGGATACATTGCGGAAACTGTAATCATGTATGTTGTTGTACCATCACCATCTAGAGAAACGATAATAGTCAATATAGCCGTTCCGACAACGATTTTTAAAGGATCTCCTTTTACAAATTTTAAAATCTTACTAATGACAGGATCGAATAAACCGCTATCAATCATAATTCCAAAATATAAAATAGCGAACATAAGCATAATACCAGTAGGTGCTAATTTTTGAATCCCCTCTAACATCATAGGCCCCATATTGGCATAGAATCCGCCAATTACTGCAAAAACACTCGGAATTAATATTAAGGCTACTAGTGCTGACATACGTTTCGTCATAATTAAAAACATAAAGACAAATACCATCGCAAATCCAAGTAGTGCTAACATGTAATTTCCCCCTCAAAAGAATGATTGCGCTTTCAAAATAGAATAAAAATTCAGAAAAAGGTTTTTTATTTATAATAAAAGCATCTATTCAAATGGTAAATAATTTGAAAAATAACATCATTAGAAGCATAATTTTTATTTTGTTCATTTTGTTCACGGTAGTTAATTTGAATTTTTAAAAAGTAAGCCGCTCCTCGTAAGAATGGTAGAATAAGATGAAAATAGTGAAGTGTGAAATAGGGAGTAGATGTTATATGAAAACGAGAATAGAAGAGATTTATAGCTCTTATGAAGGAAAAGTAGAGGAGATTTTTATTAATGAATCTTCTTACGTATATGAATGGGAAAAATTACTGATGATCCGAAAAAATGACGGTGAGCTAAAAAAAATTGCAGTCGGGATTAGTGGAAATATAAGATTGGTAAATGTAGAAGTTGGACAGGAAATTAGTGCGGATACATTATTAGTTAAATTAGAAGATGATTTATTAATTACAGGTTGTGAGTGATGAGAGATGTGTAGAAATAACTACACATCTTTTTTTATTTCCTATATTACAAAAAGCACATTGTTTTTTCACAAATCTCACACAACCTTTTGGTATTCTTTTCATGGAGTATACGGTTTCTAGGGAGGAATATTGATGAAAGTAAAATATGTCGTACTTGCTATATGTTTATGTTTCATATTTACAGTAGTCGGGTGTGGGAAAAAGGAAACAGCAGCTGTTGCCATTGATGAGAAACATGATAAATGTGATATTTGCCAAATTGGGGTAACAGATAATCAATTTGCAACAGAAATTATTTTAGAAAATGGAAAAGCGTTAAAGTTTGATGATATTGGTTGTATGTATAAATGGATGGAGATCAACTCAGATGAAAAGACGAAAGAGAAATTTGTCCGAGATTATGATTCGAAAGATTGGATTTCGTTAGAAGACGCTACTTACGTATATGATAAAACAATAACGACACCGATGGCTTATAATGTCATTTCATTCAAAAATAAAAAAGATGCAGAGAGCTTTGTATCTAACTATAAGGGGAAAATTCTTTCGTATAAAGAGTTAGCAGAGCACAAATGGGAAATGAATAAAGAGATGATGGGGAAACCGAAAGCAGGAAATCATGGTGGACATCATTAATAATAGAAAAAGACAACTATATAGTTGTCTTTTTCTATTATTACTCAGGTGCAAATATAGAAAAGGTGTAAAATTTTTAGAAGAACGGTTACAATGGAATATAGTAACCTAAAGCAATCATTTATCCCGCATTAACGGGCAGTAAGACCCCCACCTCAAAATTCAGCGGAAGCAAAGAAGTTAGGTGGGGGATCAACTGCCAGTAAACGCCCGAGTGGTTCAACTAATAATCAGTGGTGGATGAACAAAACCCCCACTGATTAAAGTTTCACTTTATGTACTTTTTAGAAATGTATACAAATGCGGTAAAAACGTGCTAAACTAATTGCTTCATAATGTTAATGATGGGGCCATCAGGCGTATCATTCCAATAGGTTGAGAAACATAGTATAAGCTTAAGATAATCCGATTAAAGAAGGAATCTAAAGGGCTTATGGATAAATGTACTCAAGAAGAGTTATTGTATGTGATGGAGGAATGGTTAAGAAAACATTATCTTTCATAGGAGCTGTAGTTGTGAGAAAACAAAAAATTTTATTATGTATTTTATTAGGACTTTTAATGACGGTAGTGGCTTGTGATAAGCAAGAAGAACCAGAATCGAAACCGGTTCATGTGAAAAATGAAAAGAAAAAAGAGAAGCATAAAGAACAGGAAGAATCTAAAGAAGAGAAAAGTATAAATTTAATGGACAAACAGTTGTTACTTTCAGCTACTCTTGGAGACACAGAGACAGCTATGAAGTTGATTCAGGATGGAGCGAATATAAACGTAGAAGGTGACAACGGAGAAACGCCTGTCCTTGCAGCGACGTACCAAAATCATGTAGAGACAGTTAAAGCATTAATTGGTGCAGGTGCTAATATTGAAATTAAAGATGAGAAACAAAGTAATCCACTTCTTTATGCAAGTAGAGAAGGATATACGGATATTGTAAAAGTATTAATTAATGCAGGAGTTAATACGAAAGAAACGACTAAGTCAGGTGGAACAGCACTTATTTCTGCATCTGAGCGTGGACATGTAGAGGTTGTTAAAGAATTATTAGAGCATACAGATATTGATGTGAATTATAAAAATGAACGTGGTGGAACAGCGCTATTAGAAGCAATTGTATTAGGAAATGGTAGTGAAAACCATAAGAAAGTAATTCAATTGCTTATTGATCACGGTGCAGATGTAAATATGGCTAACAAGGAACATCTGACGCCACTGCAATACGCTGAAAAAAGAGGTTTTAAAGATATTGTAAATATGTTGAGGGTAGCTGGAGCAAATGAAGTAGTACAGCCACAACAACCAGTAGAGTAAAAAACGAAAAATAATCCCATTTAGATAGACAGAATGAAGAAATCAGTTAGTATGATGGATTCAGTAATGTGTATTTGAATGGGATTTTTGTTTTGAACATGAAAAATAGATTATGAATAGATGGTATATGGAGTAAATAAGGAGGGTATAAATGAGTCTCTCAGAACTTGATTTAATAGTAATTCAGGTAGAGGTTTTATTTGTTCATAATCAAGTAGGAAAAATGAAATATGTAAATGAACAAGGAAATCCGAAAGCACCACGTTTTTTTCTTGGCAGAACTCGTGAAGGGAGTATAACGAGATATCATTGTAATGTGGATGATGAAACGGTAAGTAATATTGAGAAGTTAATTCGAGAACCTTCAAAGTATATAGAGATAGCAAAGATCATTAATGTATTAAATGAAGACAGAACAGTGGAAAATATTTGGATGGGTCCTGCTTTCATGTTCCCTAATACTTTACATAAGCCGACTAGAACAATACAAATAACTGAGAAGAATAAAGAGCTTTTGCGAGAAAATTTTCCTAATCTAATAGAACAGATGGAATGGAGGCAACCTTATTTTGCAATTGTAAAAAATGAAAAGGTAGTTTCCGTTTGTTGCAGTGCCAGAAGTACGCCCGTAGCTGCTGAGGCAAGTGTGGAAACTTTAGCGGAATTTCAAGGGAATGGATATGGTACTGATGTTGTTACAGCCTGGGCCATATCAATACAAGAGGAAAAGCGCATTCCACTTTACAGTACTGCTTGGGATAACTTTCCTTCGCAAGCAGTGGCAAGCAAACTAAAACTCATTAACTATGGAATGAATTTACATATTGATTGAATTTTAAGCATTGTTTCGTTCTATTATTTTATATTTTAATATCCAGATTAATGTAAATGATGATGTGGTGAATATTAACATTCGATTAACACCTAATTAACAATCTATCAAAACTGACTTAATAAATGCGTAATATAGTAAAGGTAACAAAATAACTAGGGTAGAGAACATTTGAGAACACCCACTTACATATAATGTGCCACTTTCTTAGGTGTGCTCTATTCCCTAGAGTTCAAATAAGGAGAAAGGCGTTCTATGTAAGTAGGTGTTTTTAGTTTTGATAAAAATAGAACAGTTAGGTGGAATGAATGTTTAAAGAACCTTATATTGCGATGATAAAAGATTGGAAAGGATACAAAGCATACAAAAAATTGCCGAAAACAGTTTTTCTTATGACTGGTTCAATGCTGGAATTACCAGAGCGTGTATATGAATTGCAGAAACATGGACATGATGTATTTCTTCATTGTGATTTTATACAAGGCTTAAATACGAATACAGAGGAAGCGCTTTTGTATATTCAAGATGTTATCGGGGCACAAGGTATTATTTCAACAAAGGGTTCGACAATTCGAAATGCTAATAAAATTGGATTGAAAACAATTCAACGTATTTTTATTGTAGATACTTTATCCCTTACTAAATCAATTGAAAATTGTAAAACGACTAAACCAAATGCAGTAGAGATTATGCCAGGGATTATGCCTTCTATAATTAAACAGCTAGCAGAGGAAATAGAATTTCCTATTATTGCAGGCGGGCTGGTTCAAACGCGAGAAGATGCGGAAATTGCAATTCGTGCAGGAGCAAGTGCGATTTCAACAAGTCATTATGAAGTATGGATACATAAAGAAAAAAGGAGTGCAACCTTGTGATTGAATTGAAAAATGTTTCAAAGGTATATAAAAATGCAGAAGAGACAGCGGTTAAAGGCGTATCGGTTCATATTAAGAAGGGCGAATTTTTTGTTTTAGTTGGACCTTCGGGATGCGGGAAAAGCACATTATTACGCATGATCGCTGGCTTAGAAGAGATTTCTTCGGGAGATTTGATTATTAATGAACGTGTTGCAAATGATCTAGAGCCGAAAGACCGTAATCTATCAATGGTATTTCAAAATTATGCATTATATCCACACTTATCTGTAGAAGAAAATATTTTATTTGGACTTAAGGTAAGAAAAGTACAAAAAGAAGAGCGACAAAAGCGATTAATGGAAGCGATTGAAATGGTAGGACTGAAAGAGTATGTGAAAATGAAACCAGGTCAATTATCAGGCGGACAAAGACAGCGTGTTGCGCTTGCTAGAGCGATCGTAAGTCAAGCACCAATCTGTTTAATGGATGAACCACTTTCGAATTTAGATGCGAAATTACGTGCGCAAATGAGGATTGAAATTAGAGAAATTCAGCAGCGATTAGGAATTACGATGATTTACGTTACCCACGATCAAATAGAAGCGATGACTATGGGAGATCGTATCATGGTTTTAAATAAAGGAAGTATACAGCAAGTTGGAACACCACTTGACATATATAACGAACCAGCAAACGAATTTGTTGCAAGTTTTATAGGTTCTCCTTCTATGAATATAAATGATGGAGAAGTGGATAAAGAAAAAGGTGTATTACATATAGGGCAATTGCAAATTCCATTATCTATTGGACAGTTAAAGCAATTACCAGAAGGAATAATTCGTATAGGCATGCGTCCTGAGCATATTGAACTGTCTGAGGAAGGACAAGCAGTGACGCTGCAATCTGTAGAAGTATTAGGGAATGAATCTATATTAAACTTTGCGGTAAATGGAACAACTTGGAGTGCGAAAGTCATCGGACAGTTACTCTTGAACAAAGGTGATAAAGTAAAATTATTATTCTCGCAAGAAAAGTTATGCTTCTTTAACGAAAACACGAATGAACGCTTAAAAGTGGTAGCTGAAGAAGAGTTGAAAGTGGTGGCGAAATAATGATCGAAGTAAGTAAGTTACCAGTTCAAACAAAGGTGTCAAAAAAGAAAAAATTATGGGGGAGAACGAAAGATTTAAGAATAGGATTATTGTTTTTGGCGCCATCTATTTTGCTATTTTCGATTTTTTTGTTCTATCCATTGTTTAGGACGATTTACTATAGTTTTTATTTAACCGATATACATGGAGAAGCTAATCTTTTCGTTGGCTTAGAAAATTATCAATATTTATTCTCTGATCCAGCTTTCTACAAAAGTATAAAATCAACTTTACTATTTGTTTTATATACAGTGCCTACGAGTATTATATTTGCTTTGTTTCTTGCATTGATTGCAAATGGAAAGGTAAGAGGTATTGGGTTATTCCGAGTTCTGTTTTCTTCGACGATGGGAATATCAGTAGCTGCTAGTGCAGTGATTTGGCTATTTTTATTTCATCCAAGTGTAGGATTATTTAATAATATATTAGCCTCTATGAATCTTCCTGCAATCGCGTGGTTAACGAGTCCGGACTGGGCACTATTCTCTGTATCAGTTACAACAGTTTGGGTGAATACAGGATTTGCATTTTTAGTTATATTAGGTGGTTTACAAAATATCGATACGTCTTTATATGAGAGTGCATCTATAGATGGTGCTAGTTATTTATATAAGCTTCGCCGTGTTATATTACCGATGCTATCGCCAACTTTATTCTTTATTGTAACAGTAACGTTAATTAGTGCGTTCCAAAGCTTTGGACAAATTGATATTTTAACGCACGGTGGACCGAATGATGCAACGAATTTAATTGTGTACTCGATTTACAAAGAGGCGTTTGTGAATCATCAATTTGGAACAGCAAGCGCACAAGCGATGGTATTATTTGTTTTCATTTTCATTGCTACATTACTTCAATTTAAGTTTGCTGAGAGAAAGGTGCATTATAAATGATTGTTAAACAGTGGAAGCAAAATTTCCTATTATACATGCTGCTCATAATTAGTGCAGTAATGGTGTTTTTTCCTGTACTGTATGCGTTTTTAATAAGCTTTATGACACCAGACGATATTCAAATGAGAAGGTTATTTCCAACTCAATTTACTTTTGATAATTTCATTAATATTTTTCAAAAAGTACCGCTTTTTACATACTTATATAACAGTTTAATTGTATCGACAGTCGTTATGATTGGACAACTTATCGTATCAAGCTTAGCGGCGTATGCTTTTGTTTTTCTTCAGTTTAAAGGGAGAAATTTAATTTTCTTCCTGTTTATTTCAACGATGCTTATTCCGTGGGAAGCAACGATGGTGCCTAACTTTTTAACGATTCAAAACTTTGGCTGGATCAATAGTTTCGCTGGGATGACAGTGCCGTTTTTTGCAACAGCTTTCGGTATTTTCTTACTACGTCAACATTTTATGACACTTCCGAATGAACTGAAAGAAGCTGCTTTTATTGAAGGGATTGGAAATGTAAGGTTTTTATTCAGCGTTGTAATTCCGTATTGTAAAACGAGTTTTATTACGCTTGGAGTATATAGCTTTTTAACAACATGGAATATGTATTTATGGCCACTTTTAGTGACCACTGATGAAAAAGTAAGAACAGTGCAAATTGGTGTGAAGCAGCTTCAGTCACAAGAAGTTGCAACTGATTGGGGAAGCGTAATGGCCGGTGTGACGGTTATCGTTATTCCAACATTGATTTTACTATTTTTAGGACAAAAACAATTACAACAAGGATTAACAAAAGGTGCAATTAAATAACTAAGAGAAGGTGAGCTTAAAATGAGTTTAGTAAAAAAAGGTGCTGCTCTATTAATGGCAGCAACAATGGCATTATCTAGTGCCGCTTGTTCAAATAGTAAAACAGAGGGAAAACCTGAAGCGCAGGCAAAAGTAGCACCAGTTGAAAAAAATAGTGATAAAACTGTAATTCGCTTCTGGCATGCGATGGGTGGAAAAACACAAGGTGTACTAGATGGTCTTGTTGCAGACTATAATAAGTCACAAAATAAATACGAGATAAAGGCAGAGTTCCAAGGGACATATGAAGAGTCTTTAACAAAATTTAGAACGATGTCTGCAACGAAAGAAGCGCCAGCTCTTGTTCAATCGAGTGAAATTACAACGAAATATATGATTGATAGCAAAAAAATCACACCAATTGATAGTTGGATAAAAAAAGATAAGTACGATACGTCAAAATTAGAAAAAGCAATTACAAATTATTATTCAGTTGATGGAAAAATGTATTCTATGCCATTTAATTCATCTACACCAGTATTAATTTATAATAAAGATGCTTTTGCAAAGGCGGGCTTAGATCCAGAGAAAGCTCCGAAAACATATGCGGAATTACAAGAAGCAGCGAAGAAGTTAACGATTAAAGAAGGTGGAAATGTAAAACAATATGGATTCTCCATGCTTAACTATGGTTGGTTCTTTGAAGAATTGTTAGCGACACAAGGTGCTTTATATGTAGATAACGAAAACGGCCGTAAAGATGCTGCAAAGAAGGCGGTATTTAACGGTAAAGAAGGACAGAAAGTATTTGGAATGTTAGATGATTTAAATAAAGCTGGCGCACTTGGAAAGTATGGAGCAAGTTGGGATGATATTCGTGCTGCGTTCCAGTCTGGACAAGTTGCTATGTATTTAGATTCTTCAGCAGGTGTTCGTGATTTAATTGATGCATCTAAGTTTAATGTAGGAGTTTCATATATTCCATATCCAGAGGATTCGAAACAAAATGGTGTTGTTATTGGTGGAGCATCATTATGGATGACGAATATGGTTTCAGAAGAAACGCAACAAGGTGCTTGGGACTTTATGAAATATTTAACGAAGCCAGACGTACAAGCAAAATGGCATACTGCAACAGGCTATTTCTCAATTAATCCAGATGCATATAATGAACCTTTAGTAAAAGAGCAATATGAAAAATATCCACAGTTGAAAGTAACAGTAGAGCAACTGCAAGCGACGAAGCAATCTTCAGCAACACAAGGCGCTTTAATTAGTGTATTCCCAGAATCACGAGATGCAGTTGTAAAAGCATTAGAAGCGATGTATGACGGGAAGAATAGTAAAGAAGCTTTAGATGAAGCTGCCAAAGCAACAGATAGAGCAATTAGTATTTCAGCTCGTACGAGTCAAAAATAAGAGAAAGCCGTATCCTTAAAAGGGATACGGCTTTCTTTATAGGGAGATAAGGGATCAAAGAAATAATGAAGTTTTATCTCTTTTATATGAGTAAAGGGTCTAGAATGAATGTTGTCTTTTTCATTATTTATTTAACTCCATTGCGACTTGTTTACCATTTATGAAAACCTCTACTACCGCTACTATAACTTCTATTACTTTTTTCATCTCTCATCTCTCCTTGTTTTTGTTTCATTTCTTACTTTCAGTATAAGGAAATACAGTAATTACAACCATCGAATTGGATGACAAGAGACTTACAGTGTTGTAAGGATAATAGTTTAGTTTGTAATAAAGTGAAACTTTAATCAGTGGGGATTCTTCATCTCCCACTGATTATCAGCCCTCGCCAATCGGGCTTTTACGGCCCATTAATGTGGGATAAATATGATTCGGGATTGCGATTCTGAACTTTCTGTCGTTTTGAACTATAATTAGAAAGAGGGGGGATAATATGAAAAGAATTCTTGTTATTAGTGATATTCATGGAGAGATAGAAAAGTTCGAACAGTTATTGGAAGAAGCTCAATATGATGCGAAACAGGATCAATTAATCTTACTGGGAGATTATGTAGATCGTGGTCCAAATGCGCGTGCTGTAATTGAAAAGGTAAGAGAATTGAAAGAAGAGGGAGCACTCATTTTAAAAGGAAATCATGAAGATATGATGATTAAAGCGTTAACGACAAATGAGGAACGTTCATGGAACCATTGGGTAAAAAGAAATGGTGGAGATAAGACATTATATAGCTATGGATTTGTAGAAGAAGATATTGCGGTTAATGAGAAAGACTTCTCAAAACCGATTTTACAATCTCGTGTATTAGAGGAACATATAAAGTTTATTCAAGAATTAGATCATTACATTGAAACAGAAGAGTATATATTTGTACATGCTGGGGTTGAGCCGATGAAACGAGTTTCTGAATCTGAACCATATACGTTAATGTGGATCCGTAATGAATTTCATAATGGATATAGCGGTGAAAAGGTTGTTATATTTGGGCATACGGAAACAAAAACGCTTCATGGTAGTGAGGATTGCGGAGTGTATTTTGGTAGTAATCGTATTATTGGAATTGATGGCGGGGCTGTGTATGGTGGTCAGCTAAATTGTTTGGAGTTGCCGAGTAAAAAGGTATATGTAATAAAAAATTGAAAGAGATAAGAGGAATCTTATTTCTTTCAATTTTTTATTAAGGTAAATTTAAGACAAAGCTTTTATAATAAAACTTCAAAATTTTATATAAAGCAAAACTTCAGAAGAAAATAGTTGAAAATGAAATTACGTAATGTAACTACATTCTTTTGTTACGAAGAGAAGAAACGTAATAATAAATAGAATTGAACTATATGATGGAAGGTGACAGTATGCGCTTACTTGTAGTAGAAGATAATGCTTCGTTACTAGAGTCTATCGTACAAATTTTGCGTGATGAATTTGAAGTAGATACAGCAATAAATGGAGAAGATGGATTGTTTTTAGCGCTTCAAAATATATATGATGCAATTTTGCTGGATGTGATGATGCCAGGGATGGACGGATTTGAAGTAATTCAAAAAATACGTGATGAAAAGATTGAAACACCAGTCCTGTTTTTGACAGCGAGAGATTCTTTAGAAGATCGGGTGAAGGGATTGGACTTTGGTGGAGATGACTATATCGTTAAGCCATTTCAGGCTCCCGAATTAAAAGCGAGAATTCGCGCTTTACTACGCAGAAGTGGTAGTTTAACAACGCAGCAAACGATTCGTTATAAAGGGATTGAATTGTTCGGAAAAGATAAAGACGTTCAAGTAGATGGAAAAAGTATTAAGTTGACATTGAAACAATATGAGCTACTAGAGTACCTCATTCAAAATAGCGGGAAGATTTTAATGCGTGAACAAATTTTTGATCGTGTTTGGGGATTTGATTCAGATACGACAGTAGCGATTGTAGAAGTGTATGTGCATCATTTACGTAAAAAATTAGAACCATTCGGTTATCAGAAAGATATTCAAACCGTTCGAGGTATTGGATATATATTAAAAGAACAATGAAAAAGGGAAGTATGTTTCAAAAGACACGCATTCGTTTGACTATAGTGAATTCATTAGTATTTATCCTATTAATAGGTATATTAGGTAGTATTATTTATTCATATACATATAAGCGTATTTATAATGAAGTGGATCAATCTATAAAAATGTTGGCTCAGTATAGAGAAAAATTAGATGTTAAAATACCACCAAGAAAACGCATGGAGAATATCCAAATTGGAGATCCGCGAGTAACTAGAATAACTTGGAATGGAAAAATAGTGAAAATAGAGGGCGATAACCGTAAATTCCGTTCTATTTTTGAAGAGAATTTGGAAAAGTTTTCTCCAAAAAATTTAGAGGAGTTACAAGATATTGAAGTACAAGGACGATATTTTAGAGTATTTTCGCTTCAAAAAGATGGAGAAATAGTTCAAATCGTGCGAGATATAACAGCGGAAGAAAGAATGTTAAATACTTTATTTTTAATCCTTGTTATAGGTTGTAGCATAGGAAGCCTCTGTGCGATAGGTATCGGCTTTTTCCTAGCTGGTAGAGCACTCGTACCTATTCAAAATTCATGGGAGAAACAGCAGCAATTCGTTTCTGATGCATCACATGAACTCAGGACACCACTTGCAGTTATTCAATCAAAAACGGATGTTTTATTCCAGTCACCATCCGCTACGATAGAAGAAAAAGCGATGGATATTTCTACAATTTCAAAAGAATGTAGGCGGTTATCGAAACTCGTTAGTAATTTATTATTGCTAGCACGTTCTGATTCTAATCAAATTGAGATGGATAAGAAAACATTTGAACTTGATAAATTGTTAGAAGAAATAGTAGCCCCATATAAAGAGATTGCTTCTTATCAAGAAAAAGAGATGTTACTAAAAGTAGAAAGTGACGTATCTTTTATGGGGGATAGAGAGCGGATTCATCAAATGATGGTCATACTGTTAGATAATGCGATGAAGTATACAAACGAAGGCGGGCATATTCAAATTGATTGCACGCAAACGAGTAGTGCAATTCGTATACAGGTGAAGGATAACGGGATAGGAGTGAAAGAAGAAGATATTCCGAAATTATTTGATCGTTTTTATCAAGGGGATAAAGCAAGAAGTACGTCAGAAGGAGCTGGATTAGGTCTTTCAATCGCAAATTGGATTGTAGAAAAGCATTATGGAAAAATATCAGTAGAGAGCAAATGGGGAGATGGCACTTGCTTTGAAGTGATATTCCCTAAAAATCAAAGAATATAAGTAAGAAGACGATCTTGTTTTTACAAGGTCGTCTTTTTTTAAGATAAAGTTAAGAAACTATTTATATTATGTATGGCATAAAGAAAATTCATTACGTGAAGAAGAGATTATAGAGGTGTACGTGAGTGAATTTTATCGATCATAATGTTATTTCAAGCAGCGATGAGATGTATGTATAGTATTAAAAAAATTATGGGAATGATGGAAAAGAAAGTGTAAGAGGGAGGAATTAATTTTGAAAAAGAAAATGATGACGGTATTCACTATTGGAGTAATGAGTTTAAGCATATTAGGGGGTGCCTCTCCTTCTGAAACATCAAAAGGAAAGACAGATTACACACAGCGCAGTAAAGAACAATTAAACAATGGAAAGATACATGCGGTGAATACAGAAGAAAAAGCGGAGAAACTAGGTATTGAAACGGAAGGAAAAGAACAAATTACGCTAGAAAAAGAAATTCATGAAACAGAAGTAGGAAGAGAAGCAGAGCAGTTAGGCATCTCGATTGAAGGAAAAGATGTTGGAACTCTGTCTGAAGAAATCTATGAAACAAAAGTGAAGCAAGAAGCGTTAAAGCTAGGCATATCGATAGAGAATACATCAATTGTAGATTTAATTACTCAAATTAATACGATTAAAATTAAAGATGAAGCAGATAAATTAGGTATTGCAACAAATGGAAAAGAAATTGAAGACATCGCGGAAGAAATTTATGGGACTAAAGTAAGAGAAGCAGCAGGGAAGTTAGACATCTCTCAAAAAGGAAAAGAAATTGAAGAGTTAGCACAAGAAGTGTACGAACAAAAAGTACAGGAAGAAGCAAAAAAATATCATATTGATTTGTACGGTAAAGATATATATCAAGTGTTAAGAGAAATTAATGAACAAAAGGTGCTACAATTGGCAGATGAGCTTAATATGGACAAAGCGAACATGAATATTCAAGAGCTAACAGAAAAAATAAAAAAAAATCAACCTGAGAGAGAAAAAGAACTAAATTTTGTACCAGTGATTCGAACGGATGCTGACGCATTTTATTCTTATTTAACGAACTAAAAAGGGCGTGAGAGTGATACGGAGGTTTAAGTGGTATATATGTATATCATTACTAGCTATAGCGGTATGGAGTGTATATACAAATGGAATTACAAAGTATGTGGAGAAGTTGACATTCTTCAATATACAAAACGGAAAAGAATCGGAATTTAGTAACAATGATGAAAAGGTCATTTTATCAAGTGTACCATTAATTCAGCAATTACCAGAGCTAGATAGAGGTTGTGAAGTGACAAGCTTAGCGATGATGTTACAATACGCTGGTGTTTCAGTAGATAAGATGACGTTAGCAAATGAAATAAAAAAAGTTAATTTTATAGAAGATGGTGTGCGCGGGAATCCGAATGAAGGATTTGTAGGTAATATTTATACATTCTCTGAATCAGGATACGGTGTATATCATGGGCCACTTTTTCAGTTAGCGGAAAAATATTTACCTAATAAAGCTGTAGACTTAACAGGGAAGAATATAGAAGAAATTTATAAGAGTGTAAAAGCAGGGCAACCTGTAGTCATGATCACAAATGCAACATTTGCACCATTAGATGAAGATGAATTTACTACATGGGAAACAAATAGTGGAGATGTTTCTATTACGTATAATGAACATTGTGTTGTACTTATTGGGTATGATCAGGAATCTGTATATATTCGAGATCCACTTGAGGATAGCTTAGATGTAAAAGTACCGAGAGAAACCTTTGAACAGGCATGGGTACAAATGGGAAGTCAGGCAATTAGTTATGTAAAGAGCGCTAAATAAATTAGGACGAAGATTTTTAGTAATATGACTATAAGGTGAAGGATAAACATTTGAGGATTATAAGAGAAGTTCTATAGAGTAGACGCTGTTAAGAAATAAGAGAACTTTAGCATATATAATGCTAAAGTTCTCTTATTTTTATGATTAAAATACGTATAAGGAATGAATATGCAAAAATGCATAATTGAAGAAAAAAATACATTTTATCATTATATATTGTTTTATACATGTTAATTGTATAAAATGACACAAGTATCCACATTACATAAAGGAGGCTTATTATGCAAAAAATATTTAACTGGGTTAAATGTATGAGTATCAAGAAAAAATTAATCATTTCATTTTTTATTATTTTAACTATACCAGGAATTATTATCGGTGGTGTTTCATATCAAACTGCCAAAACAAATTTTGAACATCAAATGACAGATAAAGCAAAGGAGAATATTTCAGTTTTAAATACTGTTATTTCTCAAAATATAGAAGAGAAATTTGTTGATGCGACGTACTTTGCAGACATCTTAACAGAGGATACATATCCAAATGGACAAGAAGAAATAGTAAGAACGAAGTTAGCACAATATATAAAGCTTCATCCAGAAGTAGAAGGTATTTATATTGGAACAGAGACGGGAAAGTTTATAAGAGAACCATTTATTCAAATGGCTGATGGGTATAATCCAACAGATAGATCTTGGTATAAAGAAGCACATGAAAATAAAGGGAAAGTAATTGTTACTGCGCCATATCAGTCAGCATCTACAAAAAATATGGTAGTGACGATTGCGAAAGAAGTAAAAGATGGTAAAGGTGTTATAGGAATTAATTTAAACTTAGATAACATCTTAAAAATTTCCAAAATGATTAACATTGGTGAAAAAGGTTATGCAGTTATTTTAGATCAAAATAAGCAAATTGTTAGTCATCCATCTAGAAAACCAGGTGCAAAAGTTACTGATCCTTGGATTAAACCAATTTATGAAGATAAACAAGGAAATGTGTCTTATACAGAACAAGATGATAAAAAGAATTTAATCTTTGCAACAAATGAGAAAACAGGCTGGAAAGTAGTTGGAGTTATGTTCGATGAAGAAATTACCCAAGCTGCCAATCCAGTGTTTTATAAGACTTTGATTGTCATTGCGATTGCTATTGCATTTGGTAGTGTATTAATTTATTTCATTACAAAGTCTATTACAAGGCCATTACGAAAAATAGCTGAATCGGCATATAAAATTAGTAAGGGAGATTTAACAGAGAAAATTACAATCCATTCCAAAGATGACATAGGGAAATTAGGGGATTCATTTAATGAAATGTCTACGTCTTTACAAGATGTTATTACCCAAATTAGCTTTTCAGCAGAACATGTTGCAGCATCGGCAGAAGAGTTAACAGCGAGTGTACAGCAAGCAAATGATGCGACAGACCAAATTACAATTGCAATGGAACAAGTATCAGGTGGCGCTGAATCACAAAGTCAAGGTGTTGAAGAAGGGGCGGCTACATTACAACAAGTAAATACAGCAATTCAAGATGTAACTGGCAGCGCAGAGTCAATTTCTATTTCCTCATTACATGCGCGAGAAAGAGCTGAAGAGGGAGAAGATTTAGTTGAACAAACCGCAAAACAAATGCAATCTATTTCTAAATCGGTATCCGAGTCAGATGCTATTATTAAACTTCTTGATGAGAAATCAAAGCAGGTAGGAGCTATTTCTGAAGCAATTCAAAACATCGCTACTCAAACGAACTTATTAGCTTTGAATGCGGCTATTGAAGCAGCAAGAGCAGGTGAACAGGGACGAGGATTTGCTATTGTAGCAGATGAGGTTAGAAAATTAGCAGAGCAATCAGGAGAGTCATCTGGAGAGATTGCAAATTTAATTGCAGAAATTAAGGCGGATATTGAACATACTGTTAAGGCAATGGATAATGTGAATGGAGAAGTCCAAGAAGGCCTTGATGTTGTAACAAAAACGAAAGTAAGTTTTACGGAAATTTTAAGTTCTACTACACATATTGTTTCTCAAGTTAATCAAATGGTAGAAACAACGAAGAGAATTGCTGGAGATGCAAATGAAGTGACAAATGCTATTGATGAAATTGCAGCTGCTGCAGAAGAAAATACAGCTAGTATGCAAAGTGTTGCAGCTTCAACAGAAGAACAGGTTAATTCCATGGAAGAAATTAGTTCAGCTTCGCAAAACTTAGCTGAGATGGCAGAAGAACTACAAGCGATGACTAGTAAATTTAAAGTATAATAACAGCAGATAAGTAAGGTGAAAATAATATCACCTTACTTATTTTTCTATTCAGCAATTAGGGGAGTCATTAATGGGATGAAAAAAAGAAAAAGACTATGGAATTTATGGAAAACGATTACATTGTTAGTTTGTACAGTTGTAATTTTTTCTTTACTTGTGACAGATATATTAATTAGTCATAATGTGGAACGGACGACGGAGGATAGCCAAGCAGAGAAAGCAAAAACAATTGCACACATTGTGGCGAATGATTCGATTGTAATAGATGGTCTGGTTGGGAAAGCAGATACCTCTGCAATCCAAACGTATACAAATAGGATATTAAAAAACACAGGTGTTCAATTTATTGTAGTTATGGACATGGATGGAATAAGAAAATCTCATCCCGATCCTCAAAAAATAGGTCATCATTTTATTGGCGGGGATGAAGGGCCTGTATTGAAAGGAAAAGAACATGTATCGTTAGCAGAAGGAACTTTAGGTATTTCCATGCGCGTGTTTGTACCAATATTTTCTGAAACAGGTGAACAACTTGGAGCAGTGGCCGTTGGTATTTCAGCAGATAATGTAAAAGAGAGAGTTAGGGAAAGTAGATATATCATTTATATTGGTGTCGGAGTTGGCGTGTTAGTCGGGATTGTAGGAGCAATATTACTAGCTAGACATATAAAGAAAAGTTTATTCGGTCTTGAGCCGCACAGGATAGCAAAAATTCTTGAAGAAAGAAATACGATGCTACAATCTGTAAAGGAAGGTATCATTGCTGTCGATAAAGAGGCTAGAGTAACGCTAATTAATAATGAAGCGAAACGTCTATTTAAAAAAAGCGGACTTGAAGAAGATTTTATCGGTAAAGATGTTGAGTTATATATGCCAAATTCACGTATAAAAGAAGTATTGCAAACGGGAGAAGTACAATTAAACGAAGAACAAAATATTTACGGAATTACGATTGTGACGAATCGAGTTCCTTTATATGTAAAAGGAGAAATAGTTGGTGCAATTGCAACATTTCGTGATAAAACAGAGATTAGAAAACTAGCAGAGGAACTAACTGGTATTAGACTATATGCAGAAGCATTACGGGCACAATCTCATGAGTTTATGAATAAGATGCATGTCGTATTAGGGCTTACACATATGAAACAGTATGAAGAATTACAGAAGTATATAAGCGGCATGGTATCAGAGCATCAATATGAAATTGGTGGAGTTATGAAAAGAATAAAAAGTCCAGTATTTGCTGGTTTTTTACTCGGTAAGCTCAGCTATGCTAGAGAGAAAAATATAAAATTAATTATAAGTGAAGATTCTTATATGCCGGAAATAGATGATGAAAGTATTACTCATGAACTTATTACGATTGTCGGAAATTTAATTGATAATGCATTAGAGGCAGTGACGAATTGTGAAAAGAAGCGAGTTGAAGTTGAGATACAACATGGGGATATATTAACTATTACAGTACAAGATACGGGAAAAGGTATACAAGAAAAAGAAATAGAGGAATTATTTACGAAAGGGTATTCCACAAAGGGAGATAACCGCGGTTATGGTCTGTATCTTGTAAAAGAAAGTATACAGCGAATAAATGGGGAAATTCATATGCATTCATTAGTAGGAAAGGGAACAACGATAACGATTGAAATACCTAAAGGTAGGGATGAGAGGCAAATATGATTAAAGTTTTAATTGTAGAAGATGACCCGATGGTAGCAATGTTAAATACGCATTATTTAGAGCAAGTAGGAGGGTTTGAACTTGTTCAAGCAGTTAACTCAGTAAAGTCAGCGATAGAAGTATTAGAGAAATCACGAGTAGATTTAGTATTACTTGATATTTTTATGCCTGAAGAGACTGGCTTTGAGCTTTTAATGTATATTCGGAACCAAGAAAAAGAAATCGATATTATGATGATTTCAGCTGTACATGATATGGGGAGTATTAAAAAAGCATTACAATATGGCGTAGTAGATTATTTAATTAAACCATTTACATTTGAACGATTTAAAGAGGCATTAACTATATATCGAGAAAAACTTACTTTCATGAAAGAACAACAAAAAATTAGTCAATCAGAATTAGATTCGTTAATTTTACAAAAAGAAAAAAGGGAGCCTATTGTCACGAAAGAGCTTCCGAAAGGGTTAACGAAGCAAACGTTGCAATTAATTTGGCAGAAGATCGAGTCGCTGAATGGAAGAGTGTTTACAACAGATGAAATGGCACAATTAGTTGGAATTTCAAGAGTTTCTATTCGAAAATATGTAATGTTTTTGACTGACATTGGGGTGTTAGAAAACGAAATGATGTACCAACATGTGGGAAGACCTGTAAGTAAATTAAGATGTGTTGATCAAAAGAAAATAGAGTTTTACGTATAAGCGACTTAGTATAAGTCGCTTATACTTTTTTTAATTACAAAATCAATTACAAAACTTACAAAAACTATTTTTACTATTGAAAGCGTTTTAATATTGTTATTAAGAAAACGAGGGGGTGCCATATGGGAATTCAAAAGAATGTGGAAGCGGTATCATTTTCTGAAGGAAATGAAGTACAAAGAGAATCTTTCGCTTCTAAAATTATGAATGTAAAAATCGGTGTTATACCTTTACCGTTATATGTAGTATTGGCTGCTATTATTTATGGGGCATCTGTATATAATAAATTGCCAGCAGATATGATTGGTGGATTTGCAGTTATTATGATTATGGGGATTTTCTTAGGAGATATTGGGATGAGAATTCCAATTTTAAAAAATATCGGCGGTCCAGCAATACTTTCGTTATTTATTCCATCATTACTTGTATTTTTTAACTGGATGAATCCAGCTTCAATGGAAGCTGCGACTATGTTAATGAAAAAATCGAACTTTTTATATTTATATATTTCTTGTTTAGTAGTCGGAAGTATTTTAGGAATGAACCGTAAAGTGTTAGTACAAGGTTTCGTTCGTATGTTTATTCCTTTAGTAGTAGGGACGTTAGCTTCTGTAGCAGTAGGATTATTGGTCGGTTCATTATTTGGATTTGAAATGAAGCAGACATTCTTCTTTATCATCGTACCAATTGTGAGTGGTGGTATCGGGGAAGGGATTTTACCATTGTCGCTAGCTTATAGTGATATTTTAAATGAATCATCAGCAACGTTTGTATCACAGCTTATTCCAGCAGCTATTATTGGAAATATGTTCGCAATTGTAAGTGCAGGGTATATGAAGCGTTTAGGTGAGAAGAAACCGGAGCTTAGTGGTAACGGTGTATTAGTGAAAACAGACAATCAAGCAGAATTATTAAAAGAACAAAATACAGAGCAGCCAATTGACTTCTCATTAATGGGAGCAGGTTTATTAATTGCGTGTACGTTCTTCATCTTCGGAGGATTTGCTTCTAAGTTCATCGGTATTCCTGGGGCAATCATTATGATTTTCTCAGCAGCACTTGTGAAATATTTTAAATTAATGCCAGCAAAAATGGAGCAAGGAGCATTCCATTTATATAAATTTATTTCGAAGAATTTAACTTGGCCTTTAATGGTTGGATTAGGATTGCTATATATTCCGTTAAAAGACGTAGCAGCAGTTCTTTCAGTAGGATATGTTGTTGTGTGCGCATCGGTTGTTCTTACGATGGTAGCATCAGGTTTTCTTGTAGGGAAAGTGATGAAAATGTATCCAGTTGAATCGGCGATTGTAACTGGATGTCATAGCGGTTTAGGTGGAACTGGAGATGTTGCTATTTTATCAGCTTCAAATCGTATGGAATTAATGCCGTTCGCGCAAATTTCGACTCGTTTAGGCGGGGCAGCAATGGTTGTAACAGCGACAATATTATTAAAAATGTTTTCATGATCAAACAAGCTAGCTATATTCATATAGCTAGCTTGTCAAATTAAGGGGCGATTATAAGTATGTTAGAAAATGAAATTAATGAAAGATCATTGTTATTGCATAAAGAATTAGTAGGGAAAATTGAAATTACAAGTAAAGTAGAAGTAAATTCAGCGGATGATTTAAGCCTGACGTATACACCAGGTGTAGCGGAGTCTTGTAAGGCAATTGCGGCAGATGAAGAAACAGTGTATGACTATACAGCACGTGGCAATATGGTGGCAGTTGTTTCAGATGGAACAGCGGTACTCGGCTTAGGAAACATTGGACCGAAAGCGGCAATGCCTGTTATGGAAGGAAAAAGTATTTTATTTAAGAAATTTGCGAATGTAGATGCTTTCCCATTATGTTTAGGCACAACGGATGTAGATGAAATCGTTACCCTTGTAAAAAATTTAGAGCCTACATTTGCAGGGATTAATTTAGAAGATATTGCAGCACCGCGTTGTTTTGAAATTGAAAAACGATTAAAAGAAGAAACGAATATTCCTGTATTCCATGATGATCAACATGGAACAGCTATTGTCGTTTTAGCAGCTGTTATTAATGCATTAAAAGTTGTTAGCAAACAAATGGATAATGTGAAAATCGTTATTAACGGTGCGGGTTCGGCAGGAATTGCAATTGGAAAATTATTATTAAAGGCTGGTGCAAAGCACATTACGTTAGTTAGCTTAGAAGGTATTGTTTGTGAAGGTGAAACATGGATGAACGAAGCGCAAATTGAAGTTTCAAAAAAGACAAATCGTGAACATGTGCGTGGAACGTTAAAAGAAGCGATTCACCAAGCTGATATTTTTATTGGCGTATCTGCTCCTAACGTATTAACGAAAGAACTTGTACAGACGATGAGTGAGAAAGCAATTGTATTTGCAATGGCGAATCCAATTCCAGAAATCTTCCCGGAGGATGCATTAGAGGCTGGGGCAGCTGTAGTAGGAACTGGGCGCTCGGATTATGCGAATCAAGTAAATAATGTATTGGCGTTTCCCGGAATATTCCGCGGTGCGTTAGATGTGCGCGCGACTGATATTACAGAAGAGATGAAATTAGCGGCAGCATATGGGATCGCTAACATTATTACGGACGAAGAACGTAATGCGAATTATGTAATCCCGAATCCATTAGATAAAAGAGTTGTTCCAAGTGTTGCAGAAGCAGTAGCGAAAGCAGCTATTGATTCAGGCGTGGCGCAAATTACGAAAATACCAAGTTATTAATAGCTAAAAGCAGTGCCTAAAAAGGCACTGCTTTTTTGAGATAAGAAATCAAAATAATGAAGAAGTGTAGAATTATTTATGTTTCTTCACTATTTACTTAATTCCATTGCAACTTGTTTACCATTCACTAAAACCTCAGTTACTGCTACGATCACTTCTATCATTTTTTTCATCTCTCATCTCTCCTCGTTTCATTTCTTACTTTAAGTATAAGAGAAGAGAGATAATTCAACTATCAAAGTACATGACGTAGAAATTACATTGTTGTAAGAAAGTGGTTTATTTTTGTCACTTTACTCAGCGGTGATTACAAACTGATCATAATATTTTTCATTCACGTATATATTTAATAGCCATAATCCAGATGAAGGTAGTGACATAGTGAGAGGGAGTTCGTTTGTAGTAGAATCGATTGTATTTGAAGTAGTCCACGTTTGCTTGGAAATTTCTTTTTGAAAGAGTATTGGTATTGGAGTTACAGATCCTTGTTTTAGCGCAATAATAGACAATTTTCCAGTTGGTATTTCAGAATCTAGAAAGTACCACATTATTTCATTTTGTTCATTTGCGATAATAGGACTATCAGCCATTGCGATTTTTCCTTCGATGCCTTTTAAAGGTATTTTTCCGTCTATGAATGAGGGTGCTTCTTCCCAATTTACATCTTTTAAAACACTAAGGTGAAAGAAGGAAGGTGCGTTCACTTGAGTGGATGACGTTGTGACAGCTTCTGTTTTAGGTGCTTTTGAATCAGGTTGTGCTTGTGCGCATCCAGTGATGAGGAAGGAGAGAAGTAGCATAGTTCCGATTTTTTTCATGGTGCCACACTCCTAGTTTTTATTGTTAGTGTAATTGTATTTGCTAGAAGGCGGGACAATTCCTTTAAAGTATAAAAAGAGGTCGTAAGTTTTGTACGACCTCTTTTGACATTTTTTATCTCGTAAAAGCCCGATTGGTGTAGGTTAATAATCAGTGGGAGATAGCATCCCCCACTGATTAAAGTTTTACTTTATACTTGTTCCGTTGTATAGGTTGGTTCGTTTTCTTTTTGAGGCATCGTCAAAAAAATAACGGACAGAACGATACATACGCCGCCTAATAATTGATATGTTCCAAAAGATTCATTTAGCCAAGTGATTGAAACGATGGCAGCTACAAGGGGTTCAATGCTAGATAAAATGCTTGTTTCTGTTGCTGCTAAATATTTAAGACTACCGATATATAGAAGGAAAGAAAGGGTACCACTAATAATGATAAGAATAAGCATAGAAAAAGTTTTTAGTGTAAGGGTTTGTGAAAATTGATTCCACCCGAATGAACGATTATAAATAAGTAGTGCAATTCCTCCGATTAACATCCCCCAACCAATTACTACAGTTGTCCCGCATTCTTTAATGAGAGAAGCCGGATGAAGGGTATAAAATGCAAATCCGATTGCTGTTAATAGTCCAAAAATAATAGCCTCTTTAGATAAAACAATATTTTCAATTGAGCCATTTGTAATAATAAAGTATGTTCCTATTAGCGCGGCTATAATTGCGAATAGTTGCATGGAAGCAGGGAATTTTCTTTGTTCAAATGCAACGTACACGGTAATAAGAACAGGACCTAGAAATTGAAATAGCGTTGCTGTGACGGCGTTACTAATATGAACCGTTTCGATAAAGGCGTATTGCGCACCAAGCATGCCGAGAATAGAGAAAATAATAAGTTGTATAGAATATCTAGGGTGTTTCCAAATTTGAAATATGTTTTGTTTCTTTATAAGTAAGAAAGACAAAATAAATATTCCTGCAAGCAACAATCGAATTGTTAAAAAATCAATTGAGGATACATTAGTATGCTGAAATAGCCACTGAATCATTGGACCAAATAATCCCCATAATGTAGCTCCTGTAATAATCATAATGAGTCCGATACGTCTATTATTGTTCATGATCATGTTTCTCCTCTCAGGTATTTAATTTTTTATGTGTGACATGATAAAAGGAATTATATATAAAATCTGGTACTGTAAAAAGTATCAGATTTTAGTTTTATTAAGGGGTCAGATATTATGTTAGAATTAACGCCTAATTTAAATATGAATAGTAAAAAGGCATTGTATGTGCAATTGTATGAGTATATAAAAAAAGAGATTAAAGATGGATCGATTGTCCCTTTTACGAAATTACCGGCTAAGCGAAAGTTAGCGATACATTTACAAGTAAGTAAAAATACAGTAGAGGCAGCGTACGAACAATTACTTGCAGAAGGTTATATTGAGTCGGTGTCGAGAAGAGGTTATTTTGTTTGCGAGATTGAGCAAATTGTTCATGTAGAAGATAGAGGAGAGAGAATAGGAGAAGTATCGTTTCAGGAGAAGAGTTACAAATTTGATTTTACACAAACAGGAATTGATACAAATGCTTTTCCATTCAATATGTATCGGAAAATTGTAAATGAAGTATGGCAGCCGCATAATAATAACCTTCTCTTTCTGGGACACCCCCAAGGGGAATTGAGTGTAAGGGAAGAGATTACGAAATATTTGTATGAATCTAGAGGAGTGCGTTGCTCAGCTAGTCAAATTGTATTAGGAGCGGGGACACAAATATTAGTGAAACTACTTTTTCAATTGTTAAAGGGAAGCAATTATGCAGTTGAAAATCCAGGGTATCATAGGAAAATGGTCGTTTTTGAACAGGGAGAAACAAGGGTCCAAATGTTATCTTTAGATAGAGATGGAATTTGTATTGCAGATTTAGAAAATAGCGATGCGAATGTTGTATTTGTTACACCTTCTCACCAGTTTCCTTATGGAATGATAATGCCTATTACGAGAAGGATGCAGCTTTTACAATGGGCAAAGAAAGAAGAGGGTAGGTATATTATTGAAGATGATTACGATAGTGAATTTCGCTATTCGGGAAAGCCTATACCAGCGCTGCAAGGGTTAGATACAGAGGGGAAAGTTATTTATATGGGTACGCTATCTAAAGCATTATTACCATCGTTACGGATGAGCTATATGGTGTTGCCGAAGAAATTAATTAAAAGGTATCAACAGCAATATTTATTTTATACACAAAGTGTTTCAAGAATGGATCAAGAAGTGATTAGAAGATTTTTAAATGAAGGATATTGGGAAAAACATATTCATAAAATGCGTGTCGTCTACCGAAAAAAGAGAGATCGACTTGTTTTTGAAATAGAAAAGTATTTTTCAAATCGTGTTGAAGTGATAGGAGAGGATTCGGGATTACACATTTTATTAAAGGTGCATAATGGAATGCGGGAAGAAGAATTAATTAAAGAAGCTGCAAAACATAGTATTAAAATATATCCTGTTTCTACGTACTATAAAGATGGTACTGCACCTGAAAATGTAGTTTTACTTGGGTTTGCGATTTTATCAGAAGAAGAAATTGCGAAAGCGATTCAATTATTAAATACAGCGTGGTCTAGAAAAAAGTAAAAAACATCCTCATATAGGAGAGGATGTTTTTTGTTATTTATTTTCATCTAAGAATAAGACCATATGCTCTTCGTCCCAATATTGTCCATTATATTTTAATGAACGTTCTTGTACACCGAATGTTTTAAAACCTAATGATTCATAAAGTTTTTTTGCTCCATCGTTGCCAACAACAACATCAAGCATAACTTGTTCTACTTCTAAAGATTTAGCAAGTTCAAGACATTCTTTAATAAGTGCTTTTCCTGCTCCAAGTCCGCGTGCTTTTGGAGACACATATACAGAACCGATTTTAGCTTTATGTTCCTGTTTTACATATGGTTTCGTTTCCAGCGTTGCAACTCCGATTAATTGTCCATCTTTAAATGCACCTAGCGTATAGTTTTCATCTTGTGCTAATTTTTGTGCTTTATATTCAATCGCACACTCTTTATTAATAATATCTTCATAAGAAGAGCTGAAAGCTTCAGGGTTTTGCTTTAATCCTTCTACACGAAGTTCTAAGTAAATTTCCGCTTCGTCTTTTGTTAATACATGGATATCCAATTATATCACCCTCCAAATCTTTGCAAATGTACCTTTATTTTATATTGAAATAAGAATAATTTCAAAAGCTTAGCTTATATGAGCTGATTTTATGAACAAAATAACACCAGTAGTGTTTACTACTACTGGTGTTTTCACACACATATTATTCAAAAGGTAGCTCAATTATAAAGTTTGTTCCTACACTTAATTTGCTTGTTACTAGAATGGAACCGTTATGCAATTCCACAATTTCTTTTGCAACAGCTAGCCCGATGCCTTTTCCACCTGTAGCTCGTGTTCTAGATTTATCGACACGATAAAAACGGTCAAAAATATGCGGGATATCTTCTTCAGGAATACCTTCACCTTCATCTTGTACACTTATTGTAAAAGAATCTGTTTCCGTGAGTACACGTATCATAATAGACGTGTTTTCTGGCGAATGTTGATAAGCGTTGTGTAATAAATTTAACATAACTTGTTCCATACGCCTTTCATCTATGCAAACTTCTAAATCATCTTTGCAATATACATCAAGTTGCATTTGCTTATTTGTTAATGTTGTTTTTGTTTTTTCTACCATTCGTTCTAAAAATGGCTGAAGAAGTACTTTTTGTTTTTTTATAACAAATTGGTGTTGTTCTAATTGTACAAGCATAAATAAATCTTGGACGAGATCGGTTACACTATCCGTTTCATCCTCAATGATTTGTAAGTATTCTTCTCGCTCCTCTTTTGTTAAAGAGTCTCTCTTTGCTACCTTCGCATAACCTTTCATATAGGTCAATGGAGTTAATAGTTCATGAGCGACACTAGCGAGAAATTCATTGCGCTCTTTTTTCATATACGTAAGTTCACTCGATAAATCTTCAATTGTTTTTGCTAAGCTTCCAAGTTCATCATTCCGTTTAATACCTAATTGAATTGGCCTATTTAATTTTGACATTTTTTCTGTTGCCTTCTTCATTTTTATAAGCGGTTCAGTAATAACACGAGAAAAAACAAAGACAGAAATAGTCGTTAAAATAATCGTCAAAATACTAATGATAAGAAATTGATGCAGTAGTTTAAGTAACATCTTTTCTAAGAAAGACGTCTTTAATAACATATATAAATTACCTTGAAATCCTTGAATTTCAAGTGGACTTACTGTTGAAATGAATTTTGATTTTTTCCAGTTTCTTTCTACAATTAACCCGCTATTTGGGATAAGTTCTGTTTTACAAGTAAGTTGTTTTTTCATTTCTTTCGTTACGGGTTCGGAGTTAGAAATAATTTTGCCGTTATTGTCAGTTATAACGATTGTTATATCAGTATTAGCAATTAATTCGGAACCGATTAAATCTTCAGCCGCATGTTCGATAGTGAAATCCTGATACCGAGGATGTTTAGGACGTTCTGTGTATTGCTGTTGTTTAGAATATTCATTCCATCTTGCACGGTTTACAATCTTATCACGATACCGATTACCTTTCTCTAATAGAGCATCGGTTTCTTCTTTCACACGCATTGTTGATATGCTTTTATAAAAAGATACGAAAGCAATTGTTTCAATACATAAAGCTAATATTAAAAAGTATGTCCCAATTTTAAGGGAAAGTTTACTCATTTTCTCACCATACCTTATTCATAATAAAGAGTCAGTGGTATACGATTTCCCACTGACCGAAGTAATTATTCACTTTTCCATTTATATCCGACTTTATAGACCGTTTCTAAGTAATCTTCAATTGGAAATCCTTTTTTGCGTAGTTTATCACGGATATTACGAATGTGTGAATCAATGGTTCTATATTCGATATCTGTTTCATAACCCCAAATTTTCTCGATTAAATCATCTCGGCTATAAGCACGGTTTGTATTTTGCAAAAATAGCCCGAGTAACGAAAATTCGATAGGTGTCAATGAGATTTTTTCATCATAAACTGTGACAGTATGTTTCGTTTTATCCCACTCAATACCATTGAAACTAACAAAGCCATCTTTTTTTGTACGGCGTAATATAGCCTCGATTCGTGCGACTAATACATGCTCATCAAATGGTTTTGTAATATAGTCATCTGCCCCCATAGTAAGGCCTTTCACCATATCGTAGTTTTGGTTGCGAGCTGTTAACATAATGATAGGAACGTTGGAAATTTGACGAATTTGATAGCAAGTATCCCATCCATCCATATTAGGCATCATAACATCTAATAAAATAATATCGAATTCTTTTTGTTCGATTAATTTTAGTGCTTCAAGGCCAGAGGTAGCTTTCATACAAAAATAGCCGCGAGGGCTTAAGAACAGATCTAATAATCGCAACATACGTTCTTCATCGTCTACTAATAAAATTTTTACCATAATCTTGTGCACCCCAAACTGTTCATTCTACTTGTATAGTTTACATGAAAATAATAAAAAACTCTTTTTATGTGATTGAATGGAGGGCTGATTTTTTCGCTCAGAGTAATTGACATAAAAAATGCACTAGTTTTGCACAACTATTTTTTATAATAGAAAACGTAGCGACACAAAATACCCTATGTTGCGACATAACGTCATGTCATTTTATTTATAAAATGACAATTCCATTCTATTGTGTATGTGAGATAGAGAGGGTTTTCGTATTCACCTCGCATCGGATAAGAAAAATTTCCTATCTCACACTTTTTTTAAAAGGAGATCATACACATGAATTCAAAAGAAGAAATTTCAAAAAAAGAAAAGCAAGATCGTAATACGGTTGTAATGTGTGTTGCCGTATCTATGGTTATTATTATAAGTTGCGTAAATAAAATTTTGGGGATTTTATAATATAAAAAAAGCTGATTGCTTCTTAAGAAGCAATCAGCTTTTTTCGTTGTTAGGGGGAGTGTTCATATAATAAACCAAGGTAAAATTGCTAATCCAGAAGTTATAATTGCTGTAGTAAATATTAAAAGCATAGCTCGTTTGTTTTGTTTCATGTCACATTCTCCTCTACATATCAAGTACATGCGATCAGTGTGAGAGGGGGTTCCACACTGAGTAAAGTTTCATTTTATATTTTTAGTATAATGAATGGTAAGGATTGGTACGATCGATAAAGGTGACATGAAGATTACATTGTTGTAATGAAAAAAAGCACCTTTCTTATTAAGAAAGATGCTTTTTGAAAACTACCCCGCTATTTGTGGGCAGTAACTCCCACCTTAAAATTCGGCGAATACGAGGGAGTTAGGTGGGGGATAACTGCCCGTAAAAGTCCGATTGGTTCAACTAATACTCAGCGAGGGGTGGAAAAATCTTCCGCTTAGTAAAGTTTCACTTTATATTGAAGTATTAATCATTTAAGAACAGAACCATATGTTCCTCGTCCCAATATTGACCGTTATGTTTTAATGAACGCTCTTGTACGCCGTAAGTTTGGAAACCTAATGACTCATATAGTTTTTTGGCACCAACGTTACCAACTACAACATCGAGCATGAGTTGTTCTACATGTAATTTATTGGCATTTTCAATAATTGCTTTAATTAGAGCTCGTCCTGCTCCGAGACCACGTGCTTTTGGAGAAACAAAAACGGAGCCAATTTTTGCTTTATGTTCTTGTTTAATAAATGGTTTTGTTTCTAAAGTAGCGATACCAATTAAATCATTATCTTTGAAGACACCTAGAGTATACTTATCCGGATTGCTTAATCGTTTAGCCATAGCAGCCACAGGATCTTCATGTTTAAGAACATCTTCATAAGAAGAGCTAAAAGCTTCCGGATTCTTCGTTAAACCTTCCATACAAACTTTTAAATATATTTCTGCGTCCTCTGTTGTTAATAAGCGAATTTCCATAGTTGTAACCTCCCTGGTGGATTTCAAATAAATCCATTACTTTTTATAAGATTGAGTATGTGTTTTTTGTTAGTATTCTCTTTTAATTTGTAAAAGAATGAAAAGATATATGCTACAATGTTTTGTTTTAATTGTGTAATGAAATTATATATTAACTTTATTAACTATTCAAGTGTTTAATATATTACATTTTTATAACTAAAATAACTCCTCAATTGAGGAGTTATTTTTTAAACATTGGATTGATAGCCATCAATTCGTATTGGATGTGTGTAAATATTACAAGATTCATTTCTAATAAACCCTACAACTGTAATGCCTAAATCATGTGCAAGCTGCAATGCCAGTTTTGTTGGAGCGGATTTAGATAGAACAATTTCACATCCGATTTTTGAAACTTTGAGTAAAATTTCAGATGAAATACGTCCGCTAAATGCGATGATTTTTCCTTTAATGGATATATCGTTACGCAAACAATGACCATATATTTTATCTAATGCATTATGTCTTCCAATATCCATTCTTGATAGGAGGATATTGTCTCGATCACATAGCGCGGTATTGTGAACACCGCCAGTTTGGCGAAATGTAGTAGAAGATTGTTGCAAGGTATTCATTAAGTGAAAGCATTCTTCAGGAGTAATTTTTACATGTATATCATGTAAGTCTTTTGCTTTTGCTGCGTCGTTTACGAAAATAAAACCTTGTCTACCTTTTCCGCAGCAAGAAGTGATGTATCGTTTATTATATAAAGTTTGATAGAGCGGATTCACTTTTGATGATTTTACATGGACAATTCCGTTATCCTTTTGAACCCATAGTTCTTCGACATCTTTATAGGAAGAAATAATCCCCTCAGAAATTAAAAAACCAATTACCATATCTTCAATATAATTTGGTGTGCATACGACTGTTACATATTCTTCACCATTCAATTTAATAGTAATAGGAGATTCTGTAACAATCTCATCAAGTTGTTTTGAAAATGTACCAGATTGATAGCGTACAACTGTATAAGTCTCTTGCGTAGGCCCCATATTTAATTCCCCTTTTATATGTATTTCTCTCCCACATTTATCATAAAACAATGGGAAAAATAAAAACACCTATTAGCAAGAAGATCACAGATTATTTTGGTTATTATTGTATATGTACGATATAATAGAACTGTAGAATAGTGATATTTTCAAGCTTTCGTAGTTATACCTTATAACATCTAGAATCGACTTCATAAGAAAGTATTTGGGTAGAGCGTTTCAAAAATATGTACAGTAATGCGATTTTGAAAACGGATTCATAATTGTGTTGTACAGTTGGTTGTAAGGAGAGGGGAAACTATGGCAGAACAGACAGTCCGTGTAACCGTCGATGGTAAAGAATTTTCTGCATCAGGTGAAAAGACGATACTACAATTATTTAACGAGAGTAATTTGGAACATCCTCAAATTTGTCATGTACCAGAAGTAGATCCAATTCAAACTTGTGATACGTGTATTGTAGAAGTAAATGGAAAGTTATTGCGTGCTTGTTCAACAAAATTAGAGAACGGTATGCATATCGAAAGACAGTCCCGGCGTGCAAAAGAGGCACAGACTGAGGCAATGGATCGAATATTAGAGAATCATTTATTGTATTGTACCGTTTGTGATAACAATAATGGTAACTGTAAAGTCCACAATACAGTACATATGATGGGGATTGAGGAACAGAAATATCCGTATGAGCCGAAAGTAAGTGCGTGTGAAGTGGATATGTCACATCCATTTTATCGATATGATCCAAATCAATGTATTGCTTGTGGGCAGTGTGTAGAAGTATGTCAAAACTTACAAGTGAATGAAACTATATCGATTGATTGGAGCTTAGACCGTCCACGTGTTATTTGGGACAATGGTGTAAGTATAAATGACTCGTCTTGTGTAAGTTGTGGACAGTGTGTAACAGTATGTCCATGTAATGCGTTAATGGAAAAAACAATGTTGGGTGAAGCTGGATTCATGACTGGATTGAAACCGGATGTGTTAGATCCGATGATTGATTTTGTAAAGGATGTAGAGCCTGGATATAGTAGTATTTTAGCAGTTTCAGAAGTAGAGGCTGCGATGCGTAAGACGAAAGTGAATAAAACAAAAACAGTTTGTACATTTTGTGGTGTAGGTTGTTCATTTGAAGTATGGACGAAAGACCGCCACATTTTGAAAGTACAGCCTGTTTCAGATGCGCCGGTTAACGGTATTTCCACATGTGTAAAAGGCAAATTTGGATGGGATTTTGTAAACAGTGAAGATCGAATTACAAAGCCATTAATTCGCCAAGGAGATATGTTTGTTGAAGCTTCATGGGAAGAGGCTCTTGAAGTTGTTGCATCCAATATGCAGCATATTAAATCAGAATATGGCAGTGATGCATTTGGGTTTATTTCCTCTTCGAAAGTAACGAATGAAGAAAATTATCTTATGCAAAAACTAGCCCGTCAAATATATGGAACGAATAATGTAGACAACTGTTCCCGTTATTGTCAATCTCCAGCAACAGATGGTTTATTTAAAACTGTCGGTATGGGCGGGGACGCTGGAACAGTGAAAGATATTGCGGAAGCCGGCCTTGTCATTATCGTTGGAGCAAATCCAACAGAAGGACATCCTGTACTTGCAACTCGTGTAAAACGTGCTCATAAATTACATGACCAAAAATTAATTGTGGCGGACCTTCGTAAACATGAAATGGCAGAGCGTGCGGATTTATTCATTCATCCGCGCCAAGGAACTGATTACGTATGGCTCGCTGGTATTACGAAATATATTATTGATCAAGATTGGCACGATAAAAAGTTCATAGCTGAAAATGTGAAGAATTTTGATGAATATAGCAAAATGGTAGAAAAGTATACGCTTGATTATACAGAAGAAATTACGGGGATTTCGAAAGAAAATCTGAAAGAAATGGCTCGTATGGTATATGAAGCAGATGGTACTTGTGTACTTTGGGGAATGGGTGTAACTCAAAATACTGGAGGAAGTACAACTTCAGCAGCAATTTCAAATCTATTGCTTGTTACGGGTAACTATCGTCGTCCTGGTGCAGGAGCATACCCATTACGCGGACATAATAACGTACAAGGTGCTTGTGATATGGCAACATTACCAAACTGGCTTCCAGGTTACCAAGCAGTTTCAGATGATGCGCTCCGTGCGAAATTTGAAACTGCATACGGTACTACAATTCCGAAAGCACCAGGGTTAAATAATATTGCAATGTTACTTGCGGCAGATGAAGGAAAACTGCGTGGTATGTATGTTATGGGTGAAGAAATGGCTTTAGTAGATTCGAATGCCAACCATGTACAACATATTTTAGCGAATTTAGATTTCCTTGTTGTTCAAGATATGTTCTTGTCGAAAACAGCTCGTTTTGCTGATGTTATTTTACCGGCAGCACCAAGCTTAGAAAAAGAGGGAACATTTACGAATACAGAGCGCCGTATTCAAAGATTATATGAAGTATTGAAGCCGCTTGGTGATTCAAAGCCAGACTGGTGGATTTTACAAAAAGTAGCTCGTGCACTTGGCGGGGACTGGAATTATGAAAGTCCAAGTGAAATCATGGATGAAATTGCATCGCTTGCACCTTTATATTCTCAGGCGACATACGATCGTTTAGAAGGATGGAATAGTTTATGTTGGGGTAGCCATGATGGTAGCGATACACCACTATTATATGTGGACGGATTTAACTTCCCAGATAAACTAGCTCGTCTATCATTAGATGAATGGGTACCACCAGTTGTAGCGCCAGATGAGTATGATTTACTTTTAAATAATGGTCGTATGTTAGAACATTTCCATGAAGGGAATATGACGAATAAATCGGCTGGTATTTTATCTAAAGTATCTGAAGTGTTCGTTGAAATCTCGCCTGAACTCGCCCTAGAGCGCAATGTGAAAGATGGTGGTCTTGTAGAATTAGCATCACCATTTGGGAAAATTAAAGTACAGGCACTTGTTACAGATCGTGTAACGGGGAAAGAGCTATATTTACCGATGCATGCAACGGTAAATGAAGAGGCAATCAATATTTTAACTGGAACGGCGACAGATCTTTATACGTGTACACCAGCGTACAAACAAACGATGGTAAAGATGCGTGTACTACGTGAAAAAGGGAATCGTCCGTTACCATCTTCAAACCCGAGAGATAAAAAGCGTAATCCGCAAAACGGTGTTGAAATCCAGCAAAAATGGCAAAGAAAACAATACGTATCACTTGTGGACTAGGGGGCGGAGATAGTGGCGAAAGAAATTACTGTAATTAAAAAGAAAGTTGTAACAGAGGAAGAACAGAAACAGCAAGTAGCAGATGAACTTCTAAATGAGCTATCTAATAATCGTGAAGCAGTAGAAGAAACGATGCAGCTTTTAGCACAGTTGCAGAAGGCTGGTATATTAGATGCGGTAATTAGTTTACTTGCTGCGAAGGAAGATGTTTCAAAAATCGCTGTGGAGCAATTAAATCGTGAACCCGTTAAAAATGCGTTAAACAATATGATGGGGGCAGGAGAAGCGTTATCTTCAGTTGACCCAGAAATAACGAAGCAAATTACGTCAAGTTTAGTTACAGGATTGCAATTTGCAACAGACGAATTAAATAGTGGTAAAAAAACAAAAGTGATGGATTTCTTTAAAGTATTAAAAGATCCAGATATCAATAGAGCTATTACATTCGGTTTTAGCTTCTTGAAAGCATTTGGACAAGGGTTAGAGAAAAAATAGAATAAATGAAAAAGTGATGGGAAGTAGCCATCACTTTTTTCATTATATGTATAAGAGTGTTCATGTTAAGCGGAATATATTATTATTAAAAAGATGGATTAGAACTGGAAATGTGGAATCCATCTCAAATACCGTTTTAGAATTTGGAGGAATATATGCAACACCGTAAAAAACTATCTATACCAGGAGTAATGAGACATTCCTTTCAAACAGTTAAATTTGCTTTTTGGAATGTATTAACTTTTCAACTTGCTTATAAATTATTAGCAGCGATTGTGTTTGTTCCACTATTTGGAATCATTTTTAATAAGTTATTGTATTTTGGTGGTTATGCAAATGCGACAAATGATGAATTATTAGCGTTTTTAAAGACGCCTTATGGCATCTTAGCAATCGTAATTTTGTCATTGTTAGCACTGTTTCTTATCTTTACAGAATTTGCGGTGCTTATTATTATTTCGTATTTCGCTCATAAAAGACAGAAGGTGAAATTACGTCCGATTTTATATAAAACGGTAACGTATTTACCTACTCTTTTCACATATTGCTTACCAGGATTTATTTTATATGCTGTCGTATTGTTGCCTCTTTTAAATATGGGATATGAAACGGCATTAATCCCGCAAATTCAAATTCCTAACTTTATTACAGGAGAACTGTTTAAGACAACGATGGGGCAAGTTGGTTATTACACGTTCTTTGCTGTAGTCGCGTATTTGAATCTTCGATGGATTTTCGTTCTACCTATTGTTGTTTTAGAGCAAAAATCATTTCGCGTGGCAGCACGTAAAAGTGCAAATTTAGTAAAGGAAAGCTTTTTTAAAGTACTACTCTTTTTAGTAGGATTTTTTATTTCAATTGGAATTGTATATGTCGTATTTTTGGGAATATATTTATTGTGCCTATGGGGTGTTTATGAATTTACAAACCCGAAAGGAACATTTGCATTATTAGCTGAATCAACGATTTCTGTATTTTTAACGAGTACGTTGTATTTATTTAGTTTTATCGTGACGCCATTTTATATTATGGCGATTACGCGATTATACTTACAAAAGGTACCGGTTGAAGATGTTTTATTAGAAGAAGGATTAGATTATTCGAAAACGAAAGCAGATAAATGTTTCTTCCAAAAACATCGCTGGAAATTTATTGGCGTATATATTGTGGGGATTATTACTGCCGGAATGGTTGTTGCCTTCATTGTAACGTTTATTTCAAATTCGTATAAAGAACCAATTATTATGGCGCACCGTGGGTATATATCAAAAGGCGTAGAAAATACGAAAGAAGCTGTGCAAGGTGCTATTGATGCAAAAGCAGACTACGCTGAAATAGATGTATTACAAACGAAAGACGGTGAACTAGCGGTTATACATGATTTGAAGCTGAAACGTCTCGCAAATGCAAATGTGCATGTGTCAGATTTAACGATGGCTGAGTTAAGGCAGCTTACCCTTAGTCAAGATGGACTTTCAGGACAAATAAGTACACTTGATGAAATCATTAAGCTAGCAAATGGCAAAATCAAACTTAATATAGAAGTGAAGCTTCATGGGGGCGAAAAAGACTTTGTAAACAAAGTCTTAAAAACGATTAAAGATAATGAATTTGAGAAGCAATGTGTAATTCAAACGTTACACTATCCGCTTATTAAAGAGTTTAAGCGTGCAAATCCAGATATAAAAGTAGGGTATATATTGTATGCAAGTAGAGCTAACTTAAAGAATGTGAAGGCTGACTTTTACGTAGCAGAAGAATATATGTTAAATAAGAAATTAGTAAAAGAAGCAAGGAAGTTAAACAAACCAATTTACGTATGGACAGTAAATGATATGGAAAATTTAAAGGCATATTATAAGTTAAACGTAGATGGTATCATAACTGATTACCCTGAAGATGCACGTGAAACAATTAAGATGTTAAAAGAGCAAGAAGCGGAAGAAAGTGATCTGTTTGATAAAATTACTGAAACGACAGATGATTTGTTTTTAAAATTATTTATAAGTTACCCAGCTGCTAGCTAAATGCTAGCAGCTGTTTTTTTGTGAAAAGAATATATCTCTAAAGTATTAAGTAAAGTAATAACTGTATATGTATACGTTATCACTTAGTTTTTTACATTGTTACATTATTGTCAAATAATAAATGATTACTGTTTATTTTGAAGAAGTATAATAAAAATTGAGTGAAAGATAATGGAATGTCACGAAACCCCTAATAGAATCAATGTTTTATATATTTACACTATTCTAAATATATAAACTTTAGAAAAATGATATGTTAGCGTTTTCATAACTTTTAAGTTATGCTAGAATAAGGACATAAGTTATTAATTATTACAAAAAGAAAAAAGAATCTCTTTTTTCTGTTAATTATAAGGGGGCATTTCATTATGCGTATTGGGGTACCAGCAGAAATTAAAAACAACGAAAACCGTGTGGCAATGACACCAGCAGGTGTTGTACATTTAATTCGTAACAATCACGAAGTATTCATTCAAAAGGGTGCAGGTTTAGGATCTGGTTTCACAGACGCTCAGTATGTTGAAGCGGGAGCAAAAATTGTTGATACAGCTGAAGAAGCTTGGAACATGGAAATGGTTATGAAAGTTAAAGAACCAATTGAAAGCGAATACAAACACTTCAGTGAAGGCTTAATCTTATTCACATACTTACACTTAGCTCCAGAGCCAGAATTAACAAAAGCGTTAATTGAGAAGAAAGTTGTTGCGATTGCATACGAAACAGTACAATTAGAAAACCGTTCTCTACCATTACTTGCACCTATGAGTGAAGTAGCTGGTCGTATGGCTGCACAAATTGGTGCGCAATTCCTTGAGAAAAACAAAGGCGGTAAAGGTATCTTACTTGCAGGTGTTCCAGGAGTTAAACGTGGTAAAGTAACAATCATCGGTGGTGGACAAGCTGGTACAAATGCTGCTAAAATTGCAGTTGGACTAGGTGCGGATGTAACAATCATCGACTTAAGTGCAGAACGTCTTCGTCAATTAGATGACATTTTCGGAAACCAAGTAAAAACTTTAATGTCTAATCCTTACAATATTGCAGAAGCTGTAAAAGAGTCTGATCTTGTAATCGGTGCAGTATTAATCCCAGGTGCAAAAGCGCCAAAACTTGTAACAGAAGAAATGATTAAATCAATGGAACCAGGTTCTGTTGTTGTAGATATCGCGATTGACCAAGGTGGTATTTTCGAAACAACTGACCGTATTACAACTCATGATAACCCAACTTACGAAAAACACGGCGTTGTTCATTATGCAGTTGCAAACATGCCAGGTGCGGTTCCACGTACATCAACTCTTGCATTAACAAACGTAACAGTACCATATGCAGTACAAATTGCTAACAAAGGCTACAAAGAAGCTTGCCTAGGCAACTCTGCATTACTAAAAGGTATTAACACATTAGATGGCTATGTAACATTTGAAGCAGTTGCAGAAGCTCACGGTGTAGAGTACAAAGGTGCTAAAGAATTATTAGAAGCAGAAACAGTATCTTGCTAATAGAAGCATTATACAAAACAAAATCGAACAATATATAATACAACATGATAAGAGCTAAGAGATAATACCTCTTAGCTCTTCTTAGTAAAAGGGGGCATACATCGTGGCCAACCTATTTAAAAAGAAATCCGTTACGCAATTGTTAGGGGAAAGTAAAAGTAAAACTTTGACGAAAACGCTAGGGGCATTTGACCTAACAATGCTAGGGATTGGTGCGATAATTGGTACAGGAGTTCTAGTATTAACTGGATTAGTAGCAGCAAGAGATGCTGGTCCAGCAGTTATTTTTTCATTTATGATTGCAGCAATTGTTTGTGGATTTGCAGCATTATGTTATGCAGAAGTTGCATCTACACTTCCTGTTTCAGGTAGTGTGTACACATATTCGTATGCAACAATTGGTGAGTTTGTTGCTCATTTAATGGGATGGACATTACTATCCGTATATGTCGTAACGACTGCCGCAGTAGCTGGCGGATGGACTGGTTATTTCAATAATTTAGTGAGTGGACTGGGACTTGAAATTCCGAAAGCGTTGCTAACAATTCCAGCGCAAGGTGGTATGGTAAACTTACCAGCAGTTATCGTTACGTTAGTGATAACTTGGTTATTATCACGAGGTACGAAAGAAAGTAAGCGTGTGAATAACATAATGGTATTAATTAAAATTGGTATTGTTGTTTTATTCATTGCAGTTGGTGTATTCTACGTGAAACCAGAAAACTGGATACCATTTGCACCTTACGGTTTAAGTGGAGTGTTCGCAGGGGGAGCAGCAGTATTCTTTGCTTTCTTAGGATTTGATGCATTAGCAACTTCTGCTGAAGAAGTAAAAAATCCGCAACGTGATCTACCAATTGGTATTATTGCTTCGTTAGTTATTTGTACAATCATTTATGTTGTAGTTTGTCTCGTTATGACAGGCATGGTTTCTTATAAGGAATTAGATGTACCTGAAGCTATGGCATATGTGTTAGAAGTTGTAGGACAAGATAAAGTGGCTGGTGTAATTGCTATTGGAGCTGTAATCGGTATTATGGCTGTAATTTTCGCTTACATTTATGCGACAACACGTGTATTCTTCGCAATGAGTCGTGACGGTTTATTACCAAAATCTTTTGCGAAAATTAACAAGAAGACTGAAGCGCCAACATTTTCAGTTTGGTTAACAGGAATTGGTAGTGCTTTAATTGCTGGATTTATCGATTTAAAAGAATTGTCGAATTTAGCGAATATTGGAGCGTTATTAACATTCGCCATGGTTGGTGTAACTGTTATCATTCTTCGTAAAACGCATCCGAAATTACAACGTGGATTTATGGTACCACTTGTACCGATCTTACCGATTATTTCAATTGCATGTTGTCTATTCTTAATGGTAAATTTACCGTTAACAACATGGATATACTTTGGTATTTGGTTAGCGATTGGAGTAGTTGTATACTTTGTTTATTCGAAAAAACATAGTCATTTAAAAGACGATGGAAGTTCGCAGGATAATTTAGATCAAGCTAATTAAAGGGATATAAAATAGTAAGCCTTGTGCGTCTAGGGAGCGCGCAAGGTTTTTCTTTTGGATAAAAAAGGAAAGAAAGGTAACTTTATCGAATTTTTATGTCGGAATATGAAAAAAGGGGGGGAGCAAAATGCGAGAAACGAAAGTTGTTGTTGGAGCAGAGGGGTATAATAATAATCCTGGTTGGTTACATACGAATGAAGAAGAATTAAATTTATTGCGAAGAGAAACTTGGCTTGATAAAGTGAAACCCAATTCTTTATCAGCAATTTTAGCGGAACATGTATGGGAGCATTTATCGTACGAAGAAGGAATTGAAGCTGCAAAAATTTGTTATGAGTTTTTAATGGAGAATGGATATATTCGTTGTGCAGTACCAGATGGATTTTTTCCAGATGAAGAATATCAGCAGGGTGTACAAATAGGTGGACCTGGTCCATTAGAGCATCCAGCAGCAAGCCATAAAATTGTTCATAACTATAAAACAATCACGTCCATGTTTGAATCAGCAGGTTTTCAAGTGAGGCTCTTAGAATACTGTGATGAGAATGGTAAGTTTCACTATAATGATTGGAATGAGAAAGATGGATTTATTTATCGATCGAAACGTTTTGACCATAGAAATCGGGATAATCAGTTAGGATTTGTTTCTTTAATTGTGGATGCGGTGAAAAATAAAAAGTAAGTAAAAAGGGGTGTGCGAATTGTACATCCTTTTTTGTATGAGAATATAGAGGATGCGGAAAATATGTATATGCCTTACTAAAATGTGAACGGAATGTTCATAAAAAAATTCAGATTTCATTGACACATATGAGTAGGCGCTCATATAATAAGAGTATAAGATATATGAATGATTGTTCATATGTTCAATTAAAGAGGTGAGCTATAATGGCTGGAAATAAAGTGGAAACACCACAAGAGACATGTTCTCAAACAATAATTCATGAAGAAGTTGTTGAGCAAGTAAAACAAACAATTCCAACTGATGAAAGTTTAAGTAAAGTAGCAGAACTATTTAAAGTATTAGGTGACCGTACACGTACGAGAATATTACATGCGCTATTTGAAGCTGAAATGTGCGTTTGTGATTTAGCTTATTTATTAGGAATGACACAATCATCTATTTCGCATCAGCTTCGTGTGTTAAAGCAAGCGAAACTTGTAAAGAATCGTAAAGAAGGAAAGGTTGTTTATTATTCGTTAGCTGACCAGCACGTAATTCATATCTTCGAGCAAGCGTTTGAGCACGTAAACGAAGAAGAATAAAAAGAACGCGAGGAGGGAGAACGATGGCTGAAGCATTAGTGAAAAAGAAACTGATGTTAGAAGGTTTAGATTGTGCGAACTGTGCAATGAAAATTGAAAAAGGTGTTGGGAATATAGAAGGAGTAAATTCTTGCTCTGTAAACTTCGCAACAAAGACAATGATCTTAGAAACAGCACAAAATAAAGAAAACGAAGTTGTTACGGAAGCAAAACAACTCGTTACAAAATTAGAACCGCATATTAAAGTGCAAGAAGAACAAAAAAATAAAATTGCTAAAGAAGTATTTATATTAGAAGGTTTAGATTGCGCGAACTGTGCAATGAAAATTGAAAATAAAGTTAAGGAAATGCCAGCTGTCTCAGAAGCAACTGTTGATTTCGTATCGAAGAAACTACGAGTAGAAATTGCGAATAAAAGAGAACTAGAAGCGACTGTAGTAAATATAACAAATGTCGTTCAAAAGTTAGAGCCAGATGTGAAAGTTGTTCGTGAAGAGAAGAACGGTCATGAACACGGACATAGTCACGATCATGGTGAAGCAAACGTGAAAAAGATGGTAGGGAGATTAGTGGTCGGCGGAATTTTGACAGCAATTGCTGCATTAGCGGGCTTACCACAAATGGTAACAATTCCGTTATTCGTCCTTGCTTATTTATTAATAGGTGGAGATATCGTTTGGAGAGCGGTAAGAAACATAACTCGTGGCCAAGTATTTGATGAAAACTTCTTAATGGCAATTGCAACTGTAGGAGCTTTTGCAATTCAGCAATATTCAGAAGCTGTAGCAGTAATGCTATTTTATCAAGTAGGAGAACTATTCCAAAGCATTGCGGTAAACCGCTCTCGAAAATCAATTACTTCATTAATGGATATTCGTCCTGATTATGCGAATGTAAAGGTTGGGAATGAAACGAAACAAGTATCGCCAGAAGATGTACAAATTGGCGATTATATTATCGTTAAGCCAGGTGAGAAAGTACCATTAGACGGAAAAGTAATTGAAGGAACATCAATGGTAGATACTTCAGCATTAACTGGTGAATCTGTACCACGTGAAGTTGAATTTGGAAATGATGTATTAAGTGGCTTTGTGAACCAAAACGGTGTATTAACAATTGAAGTTACAAAAGAATTCGGTGAATCAACTGTATCGAAAATTTTAGATTTAGTTCAAAATGCAACCAGTAAAAAAGCACCAACAGAAAACTTTATTACGAAGTTTGCGCGTTACTACACTCCAGTTGTAGTTATTACAGCGGCGATCATGGCGTTTATTCCACCGCTTATTTTAGAAGGAGCTACATTCTCTGAGTGGATTTATAGAGCTTTAGTGTTCTTAGTAATCTCTTGTCCATGTGCGTTAGTTGTATCCATTCCTCTTGGATTCTTTGGAGGTATCGGTGGTGCATCTAAAAGTGGTGTGTTAGTAAAAGGTAGTAACTATTTAGAAGCTTTAAATGATGTGAAATATATTGTTTTTGACAAAACAGGAACATTAACAAAAGGTGTTTTCAAAGTTACAAAAATGGAACCGAGCGAAGGTACTACAAGTGAAGAGCTATTAGAGTATGCGGCATTTGCTGAAGTGTATTCTAACCATCCGATTGCCCAATCTATTCGAAAGGCATATGGAAAATCAATCGATGAAAAAATAATCGATGATTATAACGAAATTTCTGGTCACGGTACAGTCGTGAAAGTAAAAGGAAAAGAAATTTTTGCAGGTAATGCAAAATTAATGAGAAAAGAAAATATTGAATTTAAACAACCAGAAACAGTAGGTACATTAGTTCACGTTGCTGTAGATGGAAAATATGCAGGTTATATTGTTATCTCTGATGAGGTAAAAGAGGATTCAAAACAAGCGATTCAACAGTTAAAAGAACTAGGTATTAAAAAGACAGTAATGTTAACTGGTGATGCAAAAACAGTTGGTGAAGCTGTCGGTAAAGAATTGGGCTTAGATGAAGTTCATGCGGAATTACTACCGCAACAAAAAGTAGAAGAGATTGAAAAAATTGATGCAGCGAAGCACGGA